>JBFXGD010000040.1:0-24245 GCA_050178385.1 Calditrichaceae bacterium | reverse complement strand
AGGGCGGATTAAAGGAATGGCTGTCTAAGCCGTTTACTCTCCAAAATGAACAGGCGACGCTGCCGAAACAACCGATTCTGGTAAAAGATATAACATCAAAGCCGGACACATCCGACGCGCTTTTTTTATTGAAAAGGCCTGTGGAGAATCAGGAATTTATGTTTGAACTGGAGTTTGACCGCGGTTTGCGTCTGTTGGCCCGTGAGACCGGCATTGATTCCGATAATGTTCCGGCGATGTTCCGGGAGCCGGAAGATCGTGACAAGCGGATCAGTCTGGTTCTTGACCGAAATGATGTAAGGGCGATCTACCGCGCCTTGGCGGATTCGGCCAGGTTGATTCTCCGGTACTAAGGGATGAAAAAACTTGCCGGTTCAGATTATCTATACTTCAGATAATTCAGTGTAATATGCTTCAGCGTTTTTCAGGAATTCTTTCAGGTCTTCAAGAGTGATTTCATCCAGAATCAGCATTTTCTTTTCTCTGACAAGCGCGTCACCGCAAAGATTGATCTCCCTGGATACTTCCACGGGACCCACCTTCAGATTCAGATCATTTTCAGAAATTTCGGAATTATATTCACCGGGCGCCGTATAGAGTGCGCCGTCCGTTTTTCGACCGATTATACAGGCAATGTCACGGGTGGATTTATCTCTGAGAAGAAGTGTTCCGCCTATCTCTTTCAGATAAAATTGTTTGTTCAGGATTCGTATTTCGATGATCTGATTCATAGCAGTCTTCGAGAGAATCTCGAGCGCGGAAAAAATATTTTCTTCTCTTAGATTATCTTTATTGGTGTCATAGCTTATCCGTCCCTGTTCTATCAGGATTTTTAGATAATTTTTATCCATATTTCCCTGAAGAATGATACAAAATTCGCTGCCTTTTTTAAACCAGGATTTTTTGCCTTTCGGCTGCTGATCCGGTTCTTTAAGCAGTCGGATTTTGTTTTCCGACAGTCGGATAATGGCGCTCCCCACTTTTTCCCAAAACGGGAGCTGCGAATCAATGGAATGGAAATATCCGGTTCTGAACAGTGAAGGTGAAGGCCGGTATTCTTTTATAAATACTCTTCCTTCTTTGTCACGGTCAATTCTCAGACTTCCAAAAGCCGGTTGTATATTCTGGCGGTCAAGTTCTTTAAATACCGCCTTGATACCATGCTCATGCACGGGTATAATCTTCAAATTATCCAAAGCTTTTACTACCTCACCCACATGTTCATAAAAATGTTCATGCGGTTGATTGGTCGATTGGAATTTTTGCATAACATTCCTTTCTTTCTATCTATTTAGATTATCGACGGTTATTTTGTAAACATTTAATTATTAGACAATAAAATTAATTGATCATTTTTTCGACATCTCTTTTTATTAAACGGATTATTTTATTGATTACCGGGGATATTTTTGAGAGATTGATCCCATGAGAGTTGCAGACATCTAAAAGTCTATCTAAAATATTTGTCAAAAAATCAGACTGAAAGCAGCCGAGATGACTCGAATCCATCTGGACAGACGTGCCGTTTATAAATCAAACCGGAGCATCCTGGAGCAGTGAAATGAAAAAAGATGAGTGGACGAAAAAGATTCTGATCAGGTATATATTTTTACAAATACCCGGAATTGTCATACTCAGTACCATACTTTTTGCCGCGGGTGAGTGGATTGATTATCCGGTTTGGATAAATCTTGTCATTATTTCCCTGTGGCTGGTCAAGGATGTTCTTCTCTTTCCTCATGTCTGGCATTCCTACGATCCGTCGCGTCCCGCAAGATCAAATAATCTGATCGGGGGGAAAGGTGTCGCGAACGAACCGCTTAATCCGGAGGGAATGATACGCGTCGGTGGCGAATTATGGCGGGCGCGGTTATATGACGGGGCGAGTCCAGTGAAAAAAGGTGGACGTGTTGTTATCAAAGAAATTCAGGGGCTTGTACTGATAGTGGATCATTTCGAAACACAGTCAGAATCCTGATTTATTTCGATTGATTTTCAGGATCAAATTTCTGAATATAATAATAAATTACTAAACATTCTCTTGTATTTGGCCGATCTAATTAGAAATGATGAGAATGGAATGAAATTTTCGGGCAGAAATTAATAATTCAGAATTATAACCGATAATATTAATTGTCGATGTCAGGTACAATCCGGATAATCTAAATAAACGGAGTAAATAATGACGGAAAATACGGTTGATTTAAAAAATTTGATTATAATGATCAATGAAAATAAAGATATCCAGACAAATTTATGTCTCGATGAAGGCTGCCGTTTTGAAGCGGATGATCCCAAACCGCTGATAAAGGTGATCAATTACATCATGAATTATCTGAATCAGACAACAGCTCAGCCCATGGAAATTTCTCTTGATTTGAGGGATAAAGACTATCTTCTCAGTTTTATGGCATTCACCGACGCCGCGGAACTTCCCGTCTGGAGCGCGCAGGTCGATGATGCTCTTAAATCATATAACGCTCAGAGTGAAATTGTTCATGAATCCGGAAAATACGCCCAGGTTAAGGTTACATTTGCCCGATAAATCAATAAGAACATAATCATCCCCGTTCGGTCTGCACATCAATTTTTTTCTTCGGTTTTTCAGAAAAGTAAATTCTGAAATTATAGCATTATTTACAAACAAACGGTAAATAAATCATTCTGAAATCAAAATTTACAGAACATTTTACTGCGGTTTAAAGATCTTTTGTCTAATAATGCCCCTGTTCATTTTAATTTGAAGCAGAAATTTATTACCTTATTTTTAATTTACGCGTGAAATCAATACCGGCCAAAAAGGAGCGCTCATGCTTATTGTCAGAACACTCTTCAAATACCGTTTACCGTTTCTTGTTTTAAATTTTATTTTAATATCCGCAATTCCTGTCAACGCGCAGTCAGACGATTTCGAAAAGCCTGACTGGGAAGGCGGTCGTCCCAATGGCTGTACGACAATCATGGTGGGTAAGCTGGCCTCCGCGGATGGATCGGTAATGACTTCCCATACCGATGACAGTCACCGCACAAGATCCTGGCTGGATATTGAATCGGCGCGGAAGCATAAAAAGGGGACAATGGTGACCATGAAAAAGCGGGTAAGAAATGATTCCCTGGCGATGCCGGCTTACAAACATATCCCGATCGGCGAAATCCCGCAGATTGAATATACTCACGGCTTTATCAATACAGCCTATCCCTGTATGAACGACAAACAGCTTGGAATAGGTGAATCCACATTCGGAGGAAGAGAATCCATGCACTCCGACAGCGGATTAATCGATTGTCAGCAGCTTGTCCGTCTGATGCTGGAGAGAACGGCAACCGCCCGTGAAGCGATCCTTCTTGCCGGCGATCTCATGAAGGAATACGGCTGGAATGACTATGGCGAATGTCTGACTATTGCTGATGCAAAGGAAGTGTGGAGTCTGGAAATTATCGGACCGGGGAAAGGCCATTTAGGGGCGGTATGGGCGGCTCAGCGTGTGCCGGACGGTGAGATTTCCGTCAATGCCAATGCCAGCAGAATCCGCCAAATCGATCTTAAAAACAGCGATTACTTTATGGCCTCCGGAAATGTATTCTCCGTCGCTCAGGACAGCGGCTGGTGGAATCCGGAAGATGGTCCGTTTGAATTCTGTTATGCTTATGATCCCGAAGGCCGGACATCCTTTGCTGCCCGGAGAAGAGAATGGCGCGTATTGGATCTCGCCGCTCCTTCGCTGGGGCTGCATCCGAATTCAGAAAATTATCCGTTTTCGGTTAAACCCGATACGTTGATTACTCTCGAAAAAATGGTCGAAATTTTCAAAGATTATTATGAAGGAACGGATTATAATTTCGTAAAGCATATCACCCGGACAAATAAGGATGGTAAAACGGAGATTTCACCATTCGCCAATCCGTTCATGCCGTACGATATGAATCCTATTTTTAACGTGAACGGGGGCTGGGGCTGGCGAGGTGAAAGACCCATCGCCCGCTGGTTTACCATGTACGCGACCATTACACAGTCGAGAGACTGGCTGCCGGATGAGATTGGCGGGGTGGTCTGGATGGCGATGGATAACACGGCCACTTCTATATATGTGCCTTTTTACTGCAGCATCACTGATGTACCAAAATCTTATAAAACGCCTGGAAGGGTGAACGGATTTACGTATGAATCCGCCTGGTGGGCGTTTAACCGGCTTGGAACCCTTGCCGCGCAGCGCTGGGGCGATATGAGAAAAGATGTGGACGCCGTCTGGAATCCTATGCAGGCGGAAGTGTTCGCCAATCAGAAAAACACAGAAAACGAAGCGTTGAAACTTTATAATAAAAACAAGAATAAATCCAGGGCATTTTTAACCAAATACTCCATGGATTGGGGAAACAAAGTAGTTGACCGCGCCTGGAAACTCGGGGATGAATTGTGGACAAAATATGATGAACAATTTTAAATTCGAATAATCGTGTGGAACGACTTCACAAGGAGAACCGGAATGTTTGAAACGACGCTTATATCTGAAAATCAACATTGGATTATCTGGGCAGTGCTTTTCTCGGTAGCCGCGTTTGGTCTTTGGGCGGAAAAAACAAAATGGGGAGCGCGGCTTTCCGCTGTAGTCATTTCGATTCTCGGAACGTTTATTTTATCAAATTTGTCCATCATACCGGCGTCCGCCCCCGCATATGATATTGTCTGGTCATATCTCGTCCCGCTGGCCATCCCCCTCCTGCTTTTCAGGGCGGATTTACGACGGATAATAAAAGAAGCCGGTCCCACTCTGCTGGCCTTCACATTCGGAGCCATCGGTACGGTGATTGGCACGTGGATCGCTTTTCAGACGATTCCTCTGGGACCTGAAGGGTGGAAATTAGCGGGAATTTTCTGTTCCACCTATATCGGCGGATCGATGAATTTTGTCGCTTCCGCGGAAGCTCTGCAGCTAAAATCGAGTGACCTTCTCGCCGCGGGTGTGGCAGCCGATAATCTCGTGATGACCATCTATTTTCTGGTGCTTTTCGCCCTTCCTTCCATTGCTTTTCTACAGAGAAAATTTCCCACGCATCATGAAGAAAAGGCGCAAAATTCGGTTGACGCCCAAAGTGTTTCCTATATGGATGCAAGCGGATTAAATCTGCTGAATATGGGGAAGAGTCTCGCCATCGGTCTGGCGGTATGCGCTGCCGGATTTTACTTTGCCGACTTGTCAGGAATCGATGGGAGCGGGATTCTGTTTATTACTGCTTTGATCGTTATCGCGGCCACCGTTTTCCCGAAACAGCTGGGAAAAATAACCGGGGCGGATCAGATAGGCACGTTGCTGATGCAGGTGTTTTTTGCCACCATCGGCGCGAGCGCCAACATCATGATCGTTCTGAAAGTAGGACCGGTTCTTTTTGTCTTTGCCGGGCTCATTCTTCTTGTTCATCTGCTTTTTATACTGATCGCCGGAAAAATGTTTAAATTAGACCTGGCCGAAATTGTCATTGCTTCAAACGCGAATATGGGCGGACCGACAACCGCGGCCGCGATGGCTGTCGCCAGAAGATGGGAAGCGCTTATCATTCCGGCCATTCTTTGCGGAACACTGGGGTACGCGGTTGCCACATTCATCGGTGTCGGCGTCGGCTTCTGGCTTAGATGAGTGATTGTTTTAGACAAATTTTAAGATAAATGACCGGTTGAATTAAAAAGGAGCCGCTATGATTCTGTTAAATCCCAAAAATCATGTTCGTCATTATCCCGATGGAAAAACAAAAGACCTGATGCTGAAAACGATTGAATTTTTTGAGCAAAAAGGCAAACAAAAACTGAAGGATGATGACCATAAACGAATATGGTACTCTGATTTTCTCGAATTTCAAAAAAAGGAAAAATTATTCGCCACACTGCTGACTCCTACAGAATACGGAGATGAAAATTACCGCTGGGATACATGGCGGATTTGCGAATTCAATGAAATTCTCGCTTTTTACGGACTCGCGTACTGGTACACCTGGCAGGTGACCATACTCGGACTTGGACCCATCTGGATGAGCCTGAATGAAACTCAGAAAAAACATGCCGCCAAACTTCTGCAGGATGGCGAAGTATTCGCCTTCGGTCTGTCGGAAAAGGATCACGGGGCTGATGTGTATTCGACCGAGATGAATCTCAAGGCAAAGGGTGACGGTACTTATCTGGCAAACGGCAGTAAATATTATATCGGCAACGGAAATGTGGCCCCAATGGTGTCCACGTTCGGGAAAATGGCAGAATCCGGAGATTATGTTTTCTTTGTCGCGAACTATAGCCATAAAAATTATGAATGTATCAAAAATATCGTTTCCACACAGAATTATGTTTCCGAATATCTCTTGCGTGATTACCCGATTTCCGAAAATGAGATTCTGTCTAAAGGGCAGGAAGCCTGGGACAGCGCGTTAAATACGGTAAATATCGGAAAATACAATCTGGGATGGGCATCCATCGGCATTAGCACTCATGCGTTCTACGAAGCGATCAATCATGCCGCCAACCGCCGGCTCTACAATATGTATGTGACCGATTTTCCGCATGTGAAGCAATTGTTCACTGACGCGTACGCCCGGCTTGTTGCCATGAAACTATTCGCTCTGAGAGCCGCAGATTATATGCGGACAGCATCTCCGGATGACCGGCGGTATCTGTTGTATAATCCGGTTGTGAAGATGAAAGTGACCACACAGGGTGAGGAAGTGATCAATTTATTATGGGATGTAATCGCGGCGAAAGGTTTTGAAAAGGACACGTTCTTTGAAATGGCGGCGCGCGATATCCGGGCCCTTCCTAAGCTTGAAGGAACGGTTCATGTCAATATCGCGCTGATTGTAAAATTCATGGCGAATTATTTCTTCAATCCGGCGGATTTTCCGGAAGTGGGCCAGATTGATACTCCAAAAAATGATGATTTCCTTTTTAAGCAGGGAGCGACGCGCGGACTCGGAAAAATACAGTTTCATGATTATAAAAAGGTGTATGATAAACATGATCTGCCCAATGTAAATATCTTTAAGGAACAGATTTCTGTGTTTAAAAAATTGCTGGCGACTGCGGCACCGGACGAAGCTCAAACAAAAGATATTGATTTCCTCCTGAGTCTTGGCGAGATTTTTACATTGATTGTTTATGGTCAGTTAATTCTTGAAAACGCAAAAATTTATAAGATTGAAGACGCGCTTATTGATCAGATTTTTGATTTTATGGTAAGGGATTTTTCAAAATTCGCACTCTTGTTATACAGCAAACCTACAGCGAATTCAAAACAAATGGAATACGCCATGAACATGATCCGTAAGCCGGTTGTTGATGAAAAAAGATATGGAAAGATCTGGAAAGAGCATGTTTACGCCTTAAACGGCCTGTACGAAATGAACGATTAGTGTCAGTAAAATAGCCGTTCATTGAACGGCTATTTTAAATTCTTTTGAGTCAAAATATCATTTTGATCGTTGTAAAATAAGCTTTCAGCCTTCTGTTCTACATTTTGTTATGTATATTTTTTCACTTGACATTCATTAATTTTTATTTCATTTTTAACCATAAAATTAAATCCGAGGCTCAAAAGCAAATATACATTTTAAAATGGATATTATGAATGGACTCAGACAGAGGAAGATGAGCAAAGCAAACTGTTTTTTATAATGTTTTTTGGATAAGAAATTGTTTCCGGGAGAATTTAAACAAGACAGAAAATGATTTTGCCGTCGGATTTGAATTTAAATTGACTGTTTTTAATCAGACTTTTGAAGACTGTAGTTTAGGAAATCGAAACGGATCCTAATGAACCCACCGGCAGATGCAACGTAAATTTTATACGTTAGCGTATGTTTTAAAATCAGAAATTTTGATTACATTTTGAAATATAGATATAAATTGGCAGAAAATGCCTGAAATAAAGAGTGTGATATGGAAACATTGATCAAAAAATGGTATTCCATCGGTGATATTGCGCGAATCCTTGATATATCTCCCAACACTCTCAGAATGTATGAGGATGCGGGTATCGTTATTCCACACAGGACGGGGACGAATCGGCGTATCTATGATGAGCGCGATCTCGAGTGGCTGAAAAAGATCAGACACCTGATTAAGAATGAAAAGATGAACATCGAGGGTATCAGGCGGCTGCTTGCGCTCATTCCCTGCTGGGAAATAAATAATTGCAGTGAGGAGAAGGCTTGTCCCGCGTACATTTCGAAGAAACAACCCTGTTTTGAAGCAAAAATCATCTGTAAGAATGGAGATTGTCATAGTTGCGATGTGTACAAAAATTTTTCGCTTTGTGATAATCTAAAGAACTTCCTAAGAGTATTTAATCATTAAGTAGCACCTGGGGAAAAATTTAACTGTATCTGCGGGAGTCAAAGTGAAATATATCACTAATCTTCGTGATTTTGAATGGTATAGAAGTGATGTCCCTTGTTTTCAAGCCTGCCCGGTTCATACCGATTCAGGGAAATATGTTCAGTTGATCGCCGAAAATAAATTCGAAGATGCATATCTGGTGGCGAAGTCACCAAATCCGATCGCCTCCATTTGCGGAAGAGTCTGCGCCGCGCCGTGCGAAGACGCATGCAGAAGAGGCAAGATCGATGAGGCGGTCACCATTAGAGGATTAAAACGGTTTGTCACGGAGCAATATGGTCCGGAATCGTCAAAACCCGACACAGTTAATTCCTTATTAGAAGGGAAGCCTGATGTGGGGAGCAAGTTTACCTGGCATTTGCCAAACCTGCTTAAAAACAATAGCAGAAACGAAGGTGTGAAAGTTGCGGTGATTGGTGCCGGTCCCGCGGGATTAGCATGCGCGCATGATCTGGCGCTCCTTGGGTACAAGGTCACAATCTTTGAAGCGGCGGCTATTCCCGGTGGAATGATGCGTCTCGGGATACCGGAATACCGTCTGACCCGCGGTGTGATCGACCGGGAAGTGGCCGTTATTAAGAGTCTTGGTGTTGAGATAAAATATAATGCCAGCCTGCACAAGGGTTTTGGTCTAAAAGAATTAAAGAAAATGGGGTATAAATCAATTTTTATCAGCACCGGCGCCATGAAGGGGCGTGATCTAAATCTGCCCGGAATTCATTTGGACGGTGTTGTAAAAGCGGTTGATTATTTATTGAATGTGAACAGCGGATATAAAATAGATCTTGGTAAAAAAGTTATTGTCATCGGAGGCGGAAGCGTTGCTCTTGACGCGGCGAGAACGGCGATACGCGAATTCTATAAACCGATGGATGAAGTGGATCGTGTTGCTGAAGCCGGAGAGATGCATGTAGCCATAGATGTAGCCCGAAGCGCGATACGGGGAGGCGCCGAAGTTATTGTAGCGTCTCTTGAATCTTTTGATGAAATGCCGGCGTCGAAAACAGTCCAGGGAAAGGATGAATTGCACGAAGCCGCCCTGGAAGGGATCAGATTTTTGCCATCCGTAGGTCCAAAAAAATTTACCGGTAAGGGCGGAAAACTTAGCGGCGTTGAATTTCTTGAAGTTGAAAAATTGTTCGATGAGAGCGGAAGGTTTAACCCGGAGCTCAGGCCCGAAACTGAGAAAATGATTGAAGCTGATACCGTCATTTTAGCAATTGGACAAATACCGGATCTTTCGTTTTTGAGAGCTTCTGACAATGTGGAAATACTCCCTCAGGGAACAATAAAAATCAATCCGTCCACACTTGAAACCACCGCACCGGGCGTTTTTTGCGGCGGGGATGTGGCATTTGGCCCAAGAATTCTTATCGAAGCGGCGGCAAACGGTAAACTCGCGGCCGGTTCCATACATAGATATCTTTCAAATCCTACGCAAAAAATATCTGAACCTGAAGTCAGAATAACCGCTAAAATCGAAGTGATTCAAACCAAAGACTACGACATGCCGGCGGGTTATGAACAGTGTGACCGGGAAATCCCGCCAACCGTTTCCGCTGACCGCAGAACAGGTATTACCGAAGTCGAAACAGGGTATTCATCTGAAGAAGCCATGGCTCAGGGTGAGAGGTGTCTGAAATGTCATATTCAGACGATATATGATTCGGAGAAATGTATTCTTTGCGGCGGATGTGTTGATATCTGCCCGGAGTATTGTCTTAAGATCATACCTTTCGAGGATATGGTAAGCAATCAGGAAGATATAGAAAAAATAACAAATAGTCTTGGTCTTAAAAATGATATGCCGCTCTCGGTCATGATCAAGGATACAGATTTGTGCATCCGCTGCGGACTATGCGCAAAGATTTGCCCAACGGATGCAATGACTATGGAAAAATTTTCATTTGATGAACAATTAGTTTGATATGAGGTGAGTTCGATGACAGAATCAAAAAAGAAAGAAACCAGACGTTCCTTTTTAAACAAACTTGGTGCGGGGGCAATTGTTGCCGCCTTTGCCGGTAATCTTTTCGCCTGGGTTCGCTCGTTTGTTCCAAATGTGCTGTATGAGCCGCTGCAGAAATTTAAAGTCGGCACGGCCGCAGATCTTCCGGACGGGGTGAAGTTTTTCAGTGAGCAGAAGGAATTCATCGCCAAAAATCACAAAAAAATGCACGCGCATACCGCTGTGTGTACTCACTTGGGATGTACAGTCAAGCATGTTCAATTGGCGAAACCCAAAACGGTTAAAATCGACGGGAAAGATGTTGAAATTAACCATGAATATCACTGCCCGTGTCATGGCTCCAAATTTTATGAAGACGGTACAAACTACGCGGGACCGGCACCCACACCTCTTCCCTGGCATAAGATCGATATAGCCCCGGACGATCAGCAGCTGGTTATAGATACCTCAATCGAAGTCAAAAAAGGAACGGAATTCAATATTTCCTAAGCTTTGGAGTATCAATATGGATCTTCAAGAAAAAATAACCGAAGCACCTGATGTAAAAAGTAACGGAAACGGAAAGATTTTATCGCGGGAGTACTGGCAGGATGTTTGGGAAAGAAGCATTTGGACATGGCTTCCCCGCAGCGCGAAAGAAGCGGGAGAATCAATTATCCGGAACTTTCTGCTGCATTGGTTTCCGGCAAAAATCACAAAAAAAAGTCTTTCCTGGGGATATTCCCTCTGGTTGGGTACGATTTCAGCCTCATTATTTTTAATCCTTTCAATTACAGGCGTTGTCCTGATGTTTTACTATGTTCCATCCATTGAACGGGCTTATTGGAGTGTAAAGGATATTGAATTTGTGATATCATTCGGATGGCTTCTCAGAAACACCCATAGAATGGCGGCTCATCTTATGGTCGCGGTTGTATTTTTTCATATGGTAAGGGTGTTTTTAACAGGAGCATACCGCAGCTCTGGCGTCATTGGCGCAAACAGGGCGGTGAACTGGCTGTCGGGAATAGTTTTACTCCTTCTCACCATGTTTCTTTCATTTACCGGATACCTTCTGCCCTGGGATCAGCTTGCCTACTGGGCGATTACTGTCGGGACAAATATCGCGAAGGCCGCGCCGCTGATCGGTGACACGATGAGCTATCTTCTTCTTGGCGGCAATCAGATTGAGCAAAACACACTGATCCGGTTTTATGTGCTGCATGTGGCGTTTCTGCCGATTTTTCTTCTTCTGCTTATTTCTTACCACATGTGGCGAATACGCAAAGACGGCGGACTGGCCTGTGTTGATCATCTCGCTCTGGAAAGAAAAGAGAAAACGATTGAGGCCACCTCATCAAAAACATACTCACTTTTGGGAATCGCCAGGGGACAAAGACCCAGCGTTATCACTTCAATGGTATCTGAAGATGATACTCTCAATACCAGTCCGTTTTTACCAAGAAGAATCCTTACCGTTTTTATTCTGACATTTCTTGTGACAACGGTTTTATCAATGTTATTTCACGCGCCTCTCGAAGCGCCGGCAAATCCGGGTGTTACTCCTGATGTCGCAAAGGCGCCCTGGTATTTTTTATGGCTGCAGGAACTGGTGGCGGATACATCATTCAAAATTGGTGATTATATGCTGAATGGAGCGCTTATTGGTGGTATTATCATACCCGGCGTGCTTCTTGTTTTACTTGCCGCCTGGCCGTTTATCGACAAAAGTGATACCCGGTCGATAGGGGTTTGGTTTCATAAGGGTAGAAATAGACAAAATCTGATTTTTATCATCATTGTTATCGTGATTCTGATACTTGTTTTTGTCGGCACATTCATGCGCGGCACATTTTATGATTTTTACTGGCCATGGGAAGCCTGGCCTTCAATACCGGTTCGATTCTGACAGGCGGGGAAAATATATCATGAATAAATTTAAAAAATTTAATTTTGACGGGATTAAGAATGAACCATACCTGCTTTTTTCACTGGCGCTGTTACTCTTAATCGTTACCGGATATATAATTATTCAATCATATTCAGCGGATTGGATTGCTTACCAGGATGATTTTTATAAAATCGTTCATGATAAATCCGGCAAAGAGACGGCATCGAAGGTCGAAAAAGGCATAAAACAGATCTATATCGCGGATCTTGGCCGTGTTGACCGATGTCCATCCTGTCATCTTGGTTTAACATGGAAAGGTATGGAATACAGTCCCAATCCGCACAGGAGCCATCCTTCGAAAATATTGCAAAAACACCCGATTGAAAAGTACGGTTGTACTGTCTGTCACGGTGGGCAGGGGTATTCTCTGGAATTTGCGACAGCTTACGGCGCGGTACCTCACTGGGAATTTCCGGTCTTAGGTAAGGAAATAGAAGATATTTATCTTGTGCGTTCAAAAGGCGCGCTCATGGAGGTTAACTGCAATGCCTGTCACCGGTATGAGCGATATACAGACGGAATGGAATACATCAACCATGCAAAAAAACTGATGAAGACGAAGGGCTGTAGCGCCTGCCACAGGATTAACGGTCAAGGCGGAGTGATCGGACCCGATTTGATGTATGAAGGAGATAAAAATCCTGAAATGCTTGATTTTACATATTATACAACATCCTATAAATCGTCTTTTAACTGGCATGTACAACATTTACGCTCACCTACGTCTCTCGTGCCGACTTCAATTATGCCGCAGTTCAATTTTTCGACAAAGGATGGACAGTCCCTGGCAATGCTTGTGATGAGCTGGCAGAAAATGAATGTACCTGTTGAGTATCTGCCCGGGATCAATCTCACCGAAGAGAAAACAGTGGAAGAAATAGAAAAAGAAAGAAGAATGATGGAAGGCGGCGGTAAATTCTTTGTCGAAAAAGGATGTTTTATCTGTCATAGTGTCAAGGTGTATGAAGTAGAATCACCGACTAATATCGGGCCTGAGTTGAGTATGGCGGCGGAAGATGTACAGAAACGATTTAATCTCACACTTGAGCAGTTTATGGTGACTCCGAAAGCAACCATGGAAGTTGTCCTCTCTACGCAGATAGTCCTGACAGATAAAGAAAAGCAGGAAGTTATAATGCTTTTAAATAATGCATATAAGTTAGCCAGGGCGGAAGAAGCGGCGAGGTTAAAAGCGCTAAATTTAAATTAGGAACCGGGGATTAATACAATAAATAATGACCTGATTGTTTTTTAATCTGGTTAGGGGTTTACTTATCACGTAAGGAGGATTAAAGCATGAAACGCAGTATTTTAGTTCCAATGCTGACCACTTTTATAATCGCTGGCATCTTTATGATGTTTATGGGCGGTGGATGTGGCGGAGGAGAAAAACAGGCGACCACTGCCAGGAGCGAAGTCGCTGAAAATGCACTTAGAACTTATGTCGCTCCGGGTGATTTTGATGATTACTATGTATTCCTGTCCGGTGGGCATAACGGATGTGTGTATGTTTATGGCGTCCCATCAATGCGTCATATTCGTACGATTCCCGTATTTCAGGATTATGCGGCTACAGGATACGGATTTGACATTGAGAGTGAAGAGTTGATGGGTGATTTCAGATGGGGAGACATACATCACCCCGCACCGAGTGAGACGAATGGTGATTATGATGGAAGATGGTTATTTGTAAACGATAACGCCAATAACCGTACGGCAAGAATTGATCTCCGGACATTCAGGACGGTTGAAGTATTTGGACCGGTTCCCAATGTTATGGGTGATCATGGGTCCGCTTATGTGACTCCGAATACAGAGTATTCATTAATGGCCAGCCGTTTTTCTATACCACTTCCAAAGGGAAAATATGAGGACGTCGATAATTATGCGAAATCATATAAAGGAGTTGTGGCCGGTATTAAAATTGATCCCGTTGACGGTCATTTTAGTTATGGCTGGGAAATATTGATGCCGCCTTTCAATTTTGATCTTGGTGATGCCGGTAAAGGTCCGAGTGACGGATGGGCATTCTGGACATGCTATAATTCAGAGAGAGCAACAGGTGTTCTGGAAGTAACAGCTTCTCAAAAGGAAATGGACTATATAGCCGTTGTCAATTGGAAGCTTGCCGAAAAAAACATAAAAGACTCCGGAAAAACGATTATGCTTGGTGGAGTCCCCGTGCTTGATCCGGACAAGAATCCTGGTTTAGTATACCTGATGCCCTGTCCGAAAAGTCCTCACGGAGTTGACGTAACTCCGGACGGCAAATATATCGTTGGTAATGGGAAACTGTCTCCAACAGTTTCCATTTTCAGTTTTGAAAAAATTCAGCAGGCAATTGCCAACAAAGACTTTGAAGGGGATGAAGATGGTATTCCGGTATTAAGATATGACGCCGTAAGAGAAGCGGAAGTAACGGTGGGGCTTGGTCCGCTTCACACTCAGTTCGATGAAAAAGGTTATGCCTATACCAGTCTGTTTGTTGAAAGCGCGATCGCCAAATGGAGTGTTGGTCTGAATGATAAATGGGAACTGGTTGATAAGATTCCCGTAGCCTACAATGTCGGGCATCTGGCGGTAGCTCATGGAGAAACGATGCATCCTCACGGAAACTGGCTGTTGTCTCTTAACAAATTGTCAAAAGGAACGCATTTACCCGTCGGCCCGGATATGCCGGAGAGCGGACAATTGATAGATATCTCCGGTGAAAAAATGAAAATGATATTCCAGGCATTCCCAGAGCCGGAACCTCATTATGCGGTTTTTATCAAAGCTGATCTGATCGCTTCCAATGTTGTGGAAATGTTTTACAAAAAAGGTTCAGACGCTCCTCCCGATGCTATTTTTAATGAGCATCCAAATGCGGTTTGGGATTCTAAAGATGCCAAAGTTGTGAGAAACGGAAACAACGTAGAAGTATGGATGACTGTTGTCCGAAGCACATTAGCACCCACAAAAATCGAATGTGTTGAAGGGGATAATCTAACAATTCATTTGACAAATATTGAAGAAATGCGGGATGAAATTCATGGTTTTGCAATTTGTGAGTATGATGTTAACACAGATTTATTCCCGGGTGAAACCAAGACACTTACTCTAAAGGCAAATAAACCGGGTGTCTGGCCGTACTATTGCACCAATTTCTGTTCGGCGCTGCATCAGGAGATGCAGGGTTATCTATTGGTAAAACCGAAGGGTGCTGATAAACTAGAGATTACTCCTGCTAACAAAATCAAACATGCAAAGCTCATTAATTAAATCTGGATATTGATCAGTTGCATGAGGAGCCCGGTAAAGGCATTTTTAAGGAGTTACTAATGAAAAATTCAAATCGAATCGAAAATTTTTTGGAAAAGCTGAATCGGTTCACCGATCTTCCGCTGACTGTAAAATCCCGTTTTTTGATTTTAATCGCGATTGTCAGCCTGATGATGACCTACGCCTTTCCACTCTACAGAATGACTCTTAATTCGAATTTCTATCCGGAAGGACTCGTTCTGAATATTTACTCCTACAAACTGGAGAGCGGAGATCACGGCAGACATTTGAAAGAAATAAATGTTCTGAATCACTACATCGGTATGAAACATATACAGGAAAGTGATTTTCCGGAGCTGACCTGGCTGCCATTGGCAATCGGTATTATTTCACTGCTGGCATTAAGGCTGCTCATCATGGGACGTATGTCGGGACTCATAGATCTGGTGGTGCTCCTGAGTTACCTTGCGGGCTTCAGTTTTTACCGTTTTTATGTATGGCTCTATAATTATGGGCACGATTTATCCCCGCAGGCTGCCATGAAAATTGAGGGATTTACCCCGCCATTAATTGGATTCAGGCAGATTGCAAATTTTGGAGTGACAAATATGCCGCGATCGGGAGCCGTATTTTTGGGAATTGCGGCTGCTCTACTGGTTGCGGCAATATTCTTTTCCAGAAAACAAAAAATATCAGAGGAGTAGATGATGAACAGCATTAAAGTTTATAATCCCGCCTGGATGGTGCTGATTTTATTGCTCGGCATCTTTCTTGTCGCGCCGGTACAGGCACAGTATAAGGATAAGAAATTTGATATGAAGGAGTGTGAAGCAAAGTATAATGAATGTACAGCTACACAAAATATTGTTGACTCTGTCATAAAGGACGTTGAGTCCAGAAAAATGAATACTCTCGTATTTGAGGAGCTTAAAGACGCTAAAATGTGGGAGAATAAAGCGCTCGCATATATGGAGAGAGTGAAGAAGGAAATGGATGAAAAGAAGGTCTGTACTTATCAGATGACGGAAGATCTTGATCAGGCGCTGCAATGGATGATAAAAGCTGGCGTTGCCGCTGTAAGAGGGCAGATTGCTCAAAAACAGAATCTTGGCGATAAGGAAACATGGCGGAAATAAGATTTCAGGTTCTATTGGTTGAGTGCTTTAACTAACATGAAACATATCTCTTTAAAATGATGGGAAAAAAATGGTGCCGGTAATGAAAATGAGTCTATGGAAGGCTGTTGCTCTCAATTTCGCCATCGTCCTGGCGCTTCCCCCCGCCAGTACGGCCGGCACTATATTTGTTTCGAAATCTGATCAAAAATTCAATTCAGTTCATTTAGCTATCGAAGCTGCCCATCCGGGAGATACTATCATAGTAAAGCCGGGAACATACTACGGCAATATTGAGATAGATAAAAAATTGATTTTGATTGGAGAGCAGGGGGCGATTCTTGCCGCTCCCACAGATTCAGGGGACGCGGTTAAATTGTATGCAGATTCCTGCACAATCAAAGGCTTTATTATCAGAGGAGGCGGACATCAGCGGATTCATGATAATGCCGGGCTGAAAATTTATAAAGCGCATTATAATACTATTAAAGATTGTTTGTTTGAAGATAATTTATTCGGAATCTACCTGTTCAGCGCAAATTATAATACCATAAACAATACTACAATACACGGGCGCGATAATGAACCGGAAGAGGACAGGGGAAACGGCATCCATCTTCATGACTCCCGAAACAATCATCTTGATTCACTTTATATCTATGGCGCTCGTGATGGTATTTATTTTGATTTTGCCGATAGCAACCTTATAACCTATTGCCATATTAAAAATGTCCGTTACGGCCTGCATTTCATGTATTCGGATTATGATGTGTTCGAGCATAACTATTTTACTGAAAATGTAGCGGGTGTGGCCCTGATGTACTCCGAACGAGGTCTTGTGTTCAGGTACAATGTTTTCGCTCATAATGTCGGTTACAGGGCTTATGGCGTTCTCTATAAAGATGTAAGACATTCACTTTCTGAGTATAATCTTATTGTAAATAATACGACAGGTATGTTTCTTGACATGTCTCATTTAAATGTGGTTCGCAACAATCTGATTGCACAGAGCGGTGTCGCGATTAAATATTATCTCAGTTCTGAAGGGACCAATTTTTATGACAACGCTTTTGTGGATAATCTGAGTAATCTGGTTTCGGTTGGCGGGGAAGTAACTGTTACATGGGAAAAAGACAATCATGGAAATTACTGGAGCAATTTTAAAGGATACGATCTTGACGCGGATGGAATAAGTGATATCCCGCATCGCGTACAGGGGATTTTTGATCATCTCCAGGGTGAATATCCATTTTTCCGTCTGTATGTTTATAGTCCCGCTGCCCAGGCACTGGTGTTTTCAGAACACATTCTGCCGTTTATTGAACAAGTCAAACATACGGACCATTATCCGCTGATGAAGCCGGTACAGATGCCGGAATGGCTGCTATCCCGTGTCATGCCTCCGAACGAGAAAAAAATGATTTTTCCGATGCTTCTTTTTTCGTCTTTACTTTTCGGATTCTCCGGTCTTATGATATATCGGGTAAACAGATGGTTCAATTCAGAAATTTAATTATCCCGGACGGATTATGATAAAGATCAGAAATATTTCAAAAAAATTCAAAGACACACTTGCAGTAAATAACGTCAATCTTGATATCAAACCCGGAGAAACCTTTGCTCTGCTGGGTCCGAACGGCAGCGGAAAATCGACATTATTAAAAATGATCATCGGGCTCATCAAGCCCACAACCGGACAGATTTTAGTCAATGACACCGATGTCTGGAAATATCCCAAGGAAGTTAAAAAAAATATGATGTTTTTGCCCCAGAGACTGTCCTTCCCGGATAATTTAACGGCTAAAGAGATTCTTCTATATCACTCGAAAATAAGACAACAACCCCAGACTCATATTAATGAAATTTTAAAAGATATCAATCTGAACGGCTCAGCCGAAAAATTTGTCGGGGTTTATTCAGGGGGAATGGTTCAGAGGCTTGGTTTAGGATTATTGAAATTGTCTCCGGCGAACGTTTATATACTTGATGAACCAACCATAAACCTTGATCTTCAGGGTGTCGCCAAATTTAAAGAACTTGTAAGAGAGATAAAAGCAAGAAAAAGCACCATAGTCATGGCCACTCACTTATTGAGCGAAGCGGAACAACTGGCGGACAGGATTGCCCTTCTAAAGGACGGCCGGCTGATTGCCGTAAAAGACGCGCTTGAATTAAAGAGAACATCAGATGCTGACGCCAGAATGATTATTGTATTTCTTAATACACAGCCGGAATACAAGGATCTGCTTCTTGCAAATGGAGCGAGAGAAGTTGAAATCGAAGGTGATGTTTTCCGGGTTGTCGTCGAAGCTGATAAACGTCCTAATTTGCTGGAAATTCTGCGAAAGGCAGGGGCTAAGATAGAACGGTTCTGGACCGAAGATCCCACACTGGAATATGTTTACAACAGGATATTTTCGGAGAACACCAAGGAATGAGAAAACTAAAATGGAGCGGTTCACTGATATCATTGATTGTATTTTCATTGTTTATGGGTTGCGGAAATGACGCGCCTAAACCTGTGCCGGTGGAAAAGGGTGAAATTTGCATAACATGCCGGATGGAGATACTGGATCTTGAGTATGCCGCAGAATTAATTAAGAAGAACGGAGAAATTGTAAAATTTGATCACCCTATCTGCATGATCCAATATTTTTCAGGCGGACGCGCAAAAGAAAAGAATAGTATTCTAAAATACTATGTCATCGCGTACGACACAAAAACCTGGGTTGCGGCAGACAGCGCTCTTTTTGTCAGAGGAAATTATCGCACTCCCGTAATGGATTTTAATGTAACAGCATACAGCGATTCGAATACAGCTCTGGAATTTAAAAATTCTATTGGTGAATCTGACATTCTCTCCTGGAATAAAATGTGGGATGAGTATCAGGAACCGGATCAGTATCTCCGCGCGGAATATAAGCAGAATGGACTTAGTCCGGAAGTATTTGAAACGGCTTTGAATCAGATCATTCAGATTCGTATATCGAACCGGACAGATAAGGATGCTTCTATAAGCATCCGGAATTATCCTGAAGTGCAAATGGAAATTCCATACGGGGAGTCAAGAATGTATAGATTAAAAGTTGATAAACCAGGCGACCGGTTTGATATTTTTGAAAATAAGTCAGATAAAATAATTGGCAGGCTCATGGTAACCGGAGCACATCTGGCAGAAGAAACAAAGGAATTTTATGAATATTAAAATTATTAATTCAATCGCCATGCAGGAATTGCTATCAGTAATCCGCAGCCGTTGGGTTATGATTTTTTCGGTTGTGTTTGCCGTAATCGCGCTGACAATCAGTTTTGCGGGTACAAAAATATCCGGCTTTACCGGTTTTCAGGATTTTATCCGCACGACGGCGAGTTTATTAAATTTGAATCTTTACCTTGTTCCGTTGGTTGCTCTTATTCTCGGAGCAATGAGTTTTGCGTCGGATGAGCCCGGAGCTTTACAGCTTCAGATATCACAGCCGGTACTTCGCTCAGAAAATCTGCTGGGAAAGTATTTTGGTCTGTTCCTGGCGATAGTGATCTCTACAGGTATCGGTTTTGGCGCCGCAGGTATGGTGATAGGATGGAGAGCGGGAGCGAGTGATCTGACAGCTTATATCGCCTTTGTTCTACTGAGTCTTGTTTTAGGTCTGATCTTTTTAAGCATCTCCGCGCTAATCAGTGTGATCACGATGAAGAGAACCCAGGCTTTGAGCATAGGATTATTTGTCTGGTTTATTTTTGTTATTCTTTATGATCTGCTTGTCATGTGGCTGGCATCCAGTTTTGAAGGTAATGTGCTCCGTAATGTTCTTTTCGGAATGCTTTTTGGAAATCCGGTTGATCTCGTGAGGGTAGGAACCCTTTTTGTCCTGGGTGGGAAGATCATGTTCGGCCCTACAGCAGGAGCAGTTTTGAAGTTTGTGGGTGGAACAGGAAGCGGATTTCTGGTATTGTTCACGGCACTGCTGGCATGGGGCGGTTTGCCGCTCGCGATAGCGGTAAAAATATTCTCAAATAAAGATTTATAATATAAAAACGGTTTAAAATGACTCGGTTCAATCGACAAAAAATCATCGCACTGTTTATGAGCTTTCTGGTCATTTTTAATATGACCCTCATACCGGTGATTCAGGAAGCGTTCCGGGAGGCTGAAGCCCTTCCGCATTTGGTGCATTATTGCAATTGCGGTTGCAATGGCGATATATCGAAATGCACTTGTGACGAAGAAGCGGGGCTGATCGGTTTTACCCACTGTGCTTCACGCATGCACTCGATTGTTCCGGTGGTTATGGATTTAACCGCGAAATTAATGTTTTTGGAAAATTTGCTTTTAATCCCCGATAAGCAAACCCTGATAAGACCAAAAAATGATTTTTTAAGTATCCCTGTTTTGCAAAGAGATATTTATCATCCTCCCGAATAACCAATCCTTTAAGTCTTCTAATTAAAAAAACATGATTGATATCCCGTTCTTACGAGACGGAGTTTTTCCGGAGTATCTGAAATTGAAAAAAATCTCAGTGATGGGGATTATCACCCTCATTCTCATGCTTATGATGGGATGCGGTGACAGAATGCCCGAAATTGGTGAGCAGGCGCCCGATTTTATTCTAAATGATGTGGATGGCAAGGAACTGTCCTTAAATGATTTTAGGGGAAAACTGGTCTTTCTTCATTTTTGGGGAGACTGGTGTTCGGAATGCCGATCCGAATTTCCCGTGATGCAGAACGCGTATGAGCAATTTGGTGAGAAGGAGCAGTCAGAGATTCTTTGCGTAAATGTTGGACAAAGCAAATATCATGTGGATGATTTTCGGGCTGAATTTAACGTTACCTTCCCAATGCTGGTGGATGAGTACGCAAAAACCGCGAAGCGCTATAAAATCAAGGGAATACCTACCACATTTGTTCTGAGTGGCGAAGGAGTGATACTTGAAATTTATGTCGGATGGCTTACTCAAAAATATATTTTTGACAGAATCGGACACCGAACCGATTAGAAGTCAAAACGGTCAGACAAGAGGCTGAAAGATGCAATTGAATAATATCGCGATTGTCTGTTGAACACAATAATTAAAGGGTATTTGTAAATGATAAAATTCAAAATAATCATTCTGTCGGTTCTTCTTACGGTTTTCGTTACCGCAGCGGCCGGTCAAAATCCAAAAATGCCCGGTGAGAAGGATCGATGCCCGGTTTGCGCCATGTTTGTTCATCCCTATCCGAAATGGATCGCGGAAATGATTTATGAAGACGGTGCGATAAAGTTTTTTGACGGGCCAAAGGATATGTTCAAATATTTTCTGCATCCGGAAAAATACGGAGGTTCCGCGGATCAAAAACCGGTAAAGATATATGTGCGTGAATATTATGAATTGCAGTGGGTTCAGGCCGACAGCGCATATTTTGTCATTGACAGTGATATTCTTGGACCGATGGGAAATGAACTAGTGCCTCTGAAATCAAAAAAGGATGCGGAGGAATTTAAGGAAGATCATCAGGGCGGTAAAATTATAAAATTTAACGAAGTCACATGGGATTTACTGATGAGACTGTCTGTTGGACAGGAAATGTGATTCATCCAAAATTAACCTGTATTAAAAAGGGTGGAGACTTAAAATGAAATCATTAAAATCAATGATAGTTTGTATTTTTTTATTAACTGCCATCGGGTATTCACAAAATGCCGGCGCGATTCTAAAGCCGGATCTGGGTGATAAAATCGGCTCCTGCCCGATCTGCGGAATGGATGTTTATGAAAAAATGTGGACACGGGTCGAGTTGTCAGATGTAGCGAATTCCGTGACACATGCCTGTGCTATGGGCTGCGCGACAGTATTAATGGACAAAAATAAGTACAGTTCCGCCAAAGTAAAAGATTTTTACACCGGCGCCCTGATCGAAATTAATGATGCCTGTTTTGTGGTTGGCAGCAACATTCTCCCGGCTTACGCGATGATGCCGGCATTTGCTTTCATAAGCAGTGAAAATGCAGAATTGTTTATCGCGCATTACGGCGGTACATATCTAACCGGTTTAGAAATGATAAAGACAGCCACTGCGATCAGAATGGAGCGTATGGCGGAAAAGAACAAACAGAAATAACTCTCATGTTATAGTGAATTAGCTCTTAGCAAGACGCATTTGATTAAAAATTAATAATGATCATTAGAACTAGGAGAGTTTAAATGAAATATTTCACATTTTTAGGTTTGTCACTGTTTTTCTTTGCAAATATGGTTTTTGCTCAGGAATCCGGTGTCATTATGGGGAATGTGAATGACATCGTGACAAAAACAGTATTACAGGAAGCTCAAATATATATCGAAGGCGAATATTTAGGTGATGTAAGCGACTATGCAGGCAACTATGAAATTCGCAATGTCAAGCCAGGTGTCTATACCGTAGAGGCATTGTTGATCGGTTATGAAAAAGTGACAAAAAAAAATATCCGGGTGGTAGCCGGTGAAACTACAACCATCAATTTTAGTCTTAGCCCAACCATATATGAATCGGAAGGCAGAGTCGTTGTTACGGCCACAAAAATGGAAAAAGAAATAAAGGATATTCCGGCTTCGGTGTATCTGGTCTCAATGGATGATATAAAACAGGCTGAGATGAGAAATGTGGAGACGATGCTGCAAAAAATTCCGGGAGTTTTTACTGAAGACCGATTTCATTCAGAATATAATGTGGTGAGTTTTCGCGGGGTGGGACTGCATTCTCATGTGACAAGAGGAATTTTGGTTCTGGTCGATGGAATATCCATTAATGAAGCGATGGGCCGGGTTGATTTTGAAGGGATTGATCTCGGAAATATCGAAAAAATAGAAGTACTTAAAGGTCCGGTATCAGCATTATACGGTCCTAATGGTATTACGGGAGTTATTAATATCGTTACAAAAAAGGCCCCGGAAAAATTTGAAAGCAAAATCGAATCATCATTCGGCGCCTATGATTTGAGAAAATTTACCATGAGCGCCGGCGGTAAATTAGGCCAATACGGTGTATATCTCAGCGCGTCGGATCATTCCACAAACGGTTACAGAGACAGAAATTCCTATAACGCGGATAAATTTGCCGCAAAGCTCCAGGCGGATTACGAGCGATTTGGGAATATGATGCTGTCGTTGGACTATATACAGAGTGATACAGATTTTCCCGGACCTCTGAGTAAGGATGAGTTTGAAACGCGCACAATCGAAAGCAGCAGCAAGTTCGCGGGAAGCAAAAAGGAAATGTTCAGGATGGGGATCACACACAAAAAGCATTTTGAATCGGGCTTTGACCTGAATACCAATCTCTTTTTTAGAAATAGTAAGAATGAGGGTGGTTACAACGACACATTTACCAGCGAAGATGACATTAATCTTTTTGGTGGAGAAATAAGGCTGCAGCGGTCATTTTTTATCCTTGGGAAAAGGAATTCTATTATCGGCGGGATCACTGCCGAGCGGGAAAATGGTGATTCAGAAACATTTGATCTTGACGAATTTGGCGTTAAAACAGATATGACGGATAAAGGTACTAGTATCTATGAAATCAATGGATATTATCTGCAGAATGATTTCCAGATTTCAGATCGGAAGAGCGTCG
>JBFXGD010000039.1:0-24304 GCA_050178385.1 Calditrichaceae bacterium | reverse complement strand
GATAGAGCATAATGATGCGCCCCTCACGATCCCAGTGATGCATATCCATGCCCAGAAGCTTAACTGTCAGATCACGAACGCCCCATTCCACCATGGGTCCGGAAAGAGTGCCCCAGATTGCCGTAATAACCGAAACCACGGAAATAGCAACAAGCACAAGGCCTTTTGTTGATCTGAAGAGGTATTGTAATCGGGAAAAACGAGACTCCATATTCAATTTCCTTTTTAAATTTAAAATCGACATCACAAACAAACTAATTTTCTTTTTTTCAGCATCATCCGGTCTGAAAACTTTTCAACGGTATCAACTTCATTATTACATCAACCCGTTAAAAAACACGATTATTTACCTGTCAACTGCATTTTTTTTACAAATCCAAATGTATAGGCAATCGTCATCAAAAGCAGGATAGGCGCTAATATTGTAAATATCACATCTGCTGAAAGGATAGGAACACCGGCTTTCAAAAATGCCAGCGCAATTCCACCAATTCCAATCAAAGTGCCGCCTACCGTAACCCAAATAAATTCTTTTGGCGCTTCACCTTTTTTTGAAACCAGGATAGGCAACCCGAATATGGTTAATCCGGCGACGGTGTGAACAATAACCAGTACCAGAGTCGCAAGGCCGTGAGGTCCTGTGAAGCGGGTAACGGCAATGGCAAGTAAACCGAGTATTGCAAATATCAAAAAGGTTTTTTCGTGCTTTGGGAAAAATTCTGAAATTAAACCCGCCGCCAATCCAACCGGGATAAAAACCGCCACAATTACAACCAGAGGTGACGCGAGAATTCCATACCCGAGCGCGATCAACAGCAATCCGGAAACCAAAAGAACAGTAAATGATAAGATATAATAAATATTGTGCATACTGTTTGTTTTTTGATAATCTTTAAAGAGCCTAAACAGTAAGTAAATAGCAGTCAAACCAGTCACTAATAGTACGATTTGATCGAAGGCATTCATTTTCGTTCCTTTCTGCCATATTATATATTTTTGTCAATAAGTTGACACTCCCCCGTTCATTTCTTTTAGAAAACATGACAGAGCTCCAGATCTTTCGGGGGGGGGATAAAAGAATCTGTGGTGAGCTCTGCCAATCAAATCAACTATTTCAAATGTCGAACACCATCTTTATTTCTCTTTTGCTTTTTCAATTGTTCTTATGAATTTTTCCATTCTGTAAGAAGCTTATTTGTATTCGGCATAAGAAGCACGATGAGCAAACAACCAGCAATTATCGGAGCCGGCAAAAACATAGAGAAACGATGTACTTCCATAATATTAACAATAGCCAGTGGAAGCGCCCCAATTAATGACATCATCGATGCAAAGATTCCGAGATACAGCGACCATGATTTTCTTTTGAGTACTGCGAGAGAAAATACCAACCACGCGGTCGCGCCAAACCATGTCACCATCATATCTACCGCATACATACCTTTCCAGAGATCATTATAGGTGGTCGTCTGATATTTGGAAATAAGCGCCACACCGCACATATAGGTCAGCACATAGGCTAATCCAGCGACAAATAACAACGCTATTACTTTTTTATCAACTTTCTCGATAAACATAATCCCAAACCACACAACAGTAGCTATAATAAACACTGTCATTGTCGGTGCAGGCAGGTTAATACTTTTGGCGGGAATTGTCGGGAAAAAACCGGCCAGCATCTGCAATGAAGCAGCTACGATCGCCCAGAATCCTGCCCATTCCAGTTTTTTCAGATAACCATACATGACCACAACCCACAAAGCGCTGGCTGAGATACCAAGCCAGCCAAGCATAGATTGGGTAATCATAACAGCGATTGCCTCATCAGGACGGCCACCAGCTATTTTTCCATTGATGACTGTCATATACGTGTCAGCCAGATAATAGAAAAGCAGCATTCCTGCAAAAAAACCAACGACGGCCAATACCGCGCCTAATGCACTCTTGTTCTTCATTTTACTCCTCCATATAATTAATTATTGTACCAGATAGTATCTATTTGCGGCTGATATACCACCGCTAAAAAATAAAAACAACATGTAAGTTGTCACCTACCTACTTATACGGCAAAAAAAATCAGTAAAGGCACTTGCTGAAAGTTGCCCAAAGCTGGTCAACTTTACCGGTCAACGGAAATGAAAAATCCGATGTTGACCATAGAATAAAGGTGGCCTGAATAATGCCCATATACATGATGGCGGCCGCTTCCACATCCAGATCTTTCCTGACACAACCTTTATCAACCGCCTGTTGAATTATATCTTTGATATAGTCCATATACTGAGTGATAATCCCCGCAATTTTATCTCTTAGACGTTTATCCTGGAATTGTATGGCTTCAGAAAACAGAACCCGTGGGATACCGATATTTTTTTCTATAAAACTGAGATGAACAAAAAGAATACTTTTCAGTTTATCGCATGCATCCGCCTGCAGATCAATTTTCTTCTCAATATTGATGATCAAAGAATTTTCAATTTCTTCAACCATAAACAATAGCATATCATTTTTTGTGTTAAAGTGTTTATACAGAGCCGCGTCAGTCAAACCGATTAATTTTGCGATTTTAATCATAACAAGACTCTGAACACCCTCATTGGCAATAATTTTCATCGCCGCTTTTGCAATTTGTTGTTTTCTTGAGATCTTTTTTTCAGTGGCCATTTTTCAACACTTTCTTTGTCAACCGTATTCTCTATTATAAAAAACACCAAACAATTTTTTTCACAAGACAAAAAATACGAAAACAACCCGTCCACCCTATTTTATCATTCCCCGTGACAATCAAACTTTGTGTACGCTAAAATGATAAAACTTTCACTTGTGATAGTACAAAAAAAACACATTCTCTATATGAACATGGTTAGTAATTGCTTACTAACTTAAGATCGTAATTTTATAATGTCAAGATTTTTTTTTCACATGTTCAAAAAAAAACAAAACCATGCATAATTACCTGACAAATCCTATTTCCCTGTGCTACTTTTTATGTCAATGAAACAATCTAAAAAAAAATCAAACATCACATTTATTAGTAAGCACTTACTAACTAAGTTAATTGATTGTTTTTTAACTGTCAAGAAAAAAAGCTATTAATTTTTCTTTAAAAAGTGGGTTAAATTATAAATATTTATGTAGATAGAAAATTAAAACTCTAAGCTCAGGTTACTTCGGACGCCACCATGGATTCAAGATGCTCTCTTCTTTTGAACTGTTTAATACTCGTATGACCGATTAGAACGCCAAGTATTAATCCCGCTATCATATCTGTCAAATAATGGTACTGGCCATATACCGTAGCAAGAGAGAGCGCGATGACTGCCGGTAAAAAATAGCGCAGGGCGATTTTTCTCTCAAAAGCGTACATAAAGAAATAAACCACAACAGCAACCGCAACATGAGAACTGGGAAAAGCGCCGCCGCGAAATCCGGCCGAAGCAACAAAATTTCTCAGGTATTTTGTCAGGAAAAGCCCGTCATAAGGTACAACAATTTCATTGGCAAGAGTGAACCGGGGTCCCGCTACAGGGAAAAATATAAAAAACAGGTAGGATGCGAAAAAGGTAATTGTCACATAAAAGATCAGATATTCAAACTCTCTTGAACGTTTTTTAAAATACAAAATGGCTGCACTGATGGGAATTGTAAACCAGTAGACCGCATAGGAAATCTGCATAATTTCCGTCAAAACGGGATTGACGATTCTTTGTATCCATAAATTAGGCAACACTCCAAATACGGACATTTCAAGAGACAGAATCATCGAATCAAATTCACCGGGAAATATAATATGAAGGAAGAATATTAAATTTTTGTATATAAAAGGATAACTGATAACCGGATACCAGTTTCTGATAAATTTTAAAATTGGATTCGTCTGCTTATCCATAAAAATCACAAAACCAGCCACGAAAATCACAATAAACAGATGTTTAGCAAAATGTAATCCCCAGACAGGCAAGTTATTGTGAAAAAACAGAATTAAAATATCAAGCAAAATAAAAAAATAAATTATAAGCGTATCAAATAATCTAAAATGTTTTTTCTTTTCAAGTAGCGCGTCAATCATATCAAGTTCCGTAATTATATAAGTTACCAGATTACTTTAAATCCGAAATCTATGTTAATAATATTTATATCCCGCCTCAATCCCAGGCGCACCGGCCCATAATAAGCGGATACGCCTCTTAGCGGATAAAAACGATGTCCACCGCTGAAATAATCGTATCCTCCAAATTCGCCGAGACTTAAACCGGCCACATCATCTATCATATCTGTTAAGATTCCGTGAATCTCAACACGGTCTGCAAGTAAAAAATCAGACAAATGTCTTTCTGCATGATAGTGCATATTTGTTAATGTGACTATCGGTGATACGATTGTTTTACCCAGCTTATTATCCGCTAGATTTCTTTGATATTTCATGACATTTTGATGAACGGGAGCGGTTTTTCTCTCCTGAATTGCCCGGTAAACGCCATCACTGCTTTGATCATCAGAATGCACCGCTGTATACCCCATCCAGGCAAGGCCATTTTCAACATGAGTATCTGAATCCATGAAAATCGCCATCCTGTCGTTCACATCTTCTGCTAAACTCAAAGACATTCTAAATTCCGGACCCATACCTGTAACCACCATTCCGTCAAACGCCAAATTTTTTACAAGCTTCCCGCCGACACCGAAATCGGGCTGATACGGATGCGGGGCGATAGCCAGACCTCCCTGACGGTGAATTTCATCTATCGTCTGTTCCGCGGTAAGCCCGTGAGCAATGTACGATTTTATATATAGACCAAGAATATGTCCGTCACGGGAAGAAATTTCCATCCCGGGTATAACGACAAATTCCCGAGGCAGATTGCCGGCCGCTTTTAATCGTTCGGCCGCCGCAATGGCTTGATGCGAATCGTCAAAATAATCATGATCCGTAATAACAATGGCTCCAAATCCCTTTTTATACGCGGTAAGCAGCAGTGTTTCCATATCACTTGTACCGTCAAAAGATTGATAGGTGTGGACATGAACATCCAGGGCAAATTGGCCAGGTTCCTTTTTAACATCCCCTGTTCCGACAATCTTGTGCATCAAATTGAGTGAATTGTTTTTTAGGAGCTTATCTTCACTTTTTAGCATGAGATGGGGACTGGATAAAACGTGGTCAGAATTTATATTTCCCGTAAGCAAATGATTCAATACGACAAGAGCTTCCTTTTTCCTTCTGTAGGAGCGGTCCTCTGTCATTCTCCTGAACTCCCCCTCACGGATTAAAAACTGATTATTATCATAATGCTGAGTGTTTCGCGAATCGTTTATCAGATCTTGTCGTGATTGAATCCAGTCAAAATCATTTCCATCCTCATATAATTTAAAACGATCAGTCGCTCTCCAGTAATCATAAGAAATAAGTCCGCCGTCATAATTCCTGATGAAACTCCTGAAATTATTAAGCCCGTCAGTCGCCTCATCCTTAATCATAAATTCATTCAGCGCATTCATTTCGTCTTCACCGTTTTCAACCGAACCGCTAATTCGTTGAGTCATATCTTTTAACGAATCAGCTCCTGATATGGTAGGCTTCTCGAAGGCATAAATATGTTTTGAAGCTGTTAATAAGATAATTGCGACGGCAAATATCTGAAGATTTAATGAGTATATCTGTTTCATTTCAAACTTTATGTTTTTAAAAATATATTACGAAGATTTCCTTAATCAGGATACAATAAATTATTTAATGTATATTTTTTTATGAGAGCCGTAAACTTCAGAAATCAGTTCTATTCTCTTTTTAATGAAGTCATTTTTTTGTTCCAGGCTAACATTAAACAGATTGTCAAACAGAGGCTCAAAGAGGGCGTATATCATAATTATCCCCACAAAACTTATAAATCCGTTTATCCTGTTATCATCACAATCCGCGCCAGGTGATACATGCTGCTCCAGAATGGCGACAATATTATGCAATTTTGACTGCAGATTTGAAGTTCTCGGCGATTTCAATATTTTGATCAATGCATCTGCGCCGTTATTAATCTCATAAATAAGGAGTTTCAACACTTCCGGATTTTCCTGCCAGAATCTAATAAATATTTCAATCAGTTTGCTTCTGTCCGGAGATTTTACATGCTGCAGCATAATCTGATAATGCAGATAGTTAATCATTTTTTTAATATTCACCCTAATCACAAGATCATATAAACGGTCTTTATCATTAAAGTGATAATAGATGAGTGAATTATTTATTTCGCAGTAACCGGCGATCTGGCTCAACGAAGTGCCGTTTTTGCCGTTCATCGAGAATAGAGTTGTCGCAGCCTGAATGATTGCTGCCTTTGTCCTGTTCGGAGATTTCAATCGGCCTCCCAAATCAGAAAACACTAAAAGAGACGTATTTTTCGGGATTTTCTTTAAAATCAACCGTCAATTCTTCAAGTTCACGGGTCAGATTTAGAAGACGTTCATAAAGTTCTTTGTCAGACAATAATCTGCCTGCGGTTCCTTCACCATGCAATTTATTCAGCAGTGAATCGCTTTTCTGAACAACCGATTGAATTTGAGAAAAGAACATAGTATCAGAAACCACCTGCCCGACCGTTCCTTTGCCGGCGCGGATATTTCCGACTATCGCCTCCACATCCTGTGATGTCCGCGTAACAGATTTATAGAGTGTACTGTCGTTAAGGAGTTTACCAAGATTCCCCTTTCCGGCAACAAGTTTATCACTCCCCTTACTGACGTTTTTTAACAATACCGCCATATCGCTTCCCGCATCTTTGTCTTTTATAATACGGCTAAGCACCCCTTCCCCATCTACTATGTCACTGCTGATTTTATTAAGATTGTGCAAAATAGCTTTTAGATCAGAAAGAGTGGATGTGGCATCAGCAATAAGATTACTTGTATCAATCAGCCATTCACTTTGGATAAAAGAACTCTGCTCAAGCGCCAATTCATCTGCCTTCCCGAGTGAAATGTCAACATATTTGTCTCCAAGAATCCCCATTGTTTTGATAATGGCCTTTGAAGACGCGGTGATTTTATCCTGGTAATCATTATCTATTTTCAGTTCGATTCTAATTCCCCGCTGGTCATTATATTCTGTAAATTTCAGCTGACCGACTACGCCAACCTTCAACCCGGATAATGTGACAAACGCGCCGGAATTTAATCCCTCTATATTGGGGAGAAACATATATATCGAGTATTTTGAATCGAATATCTTCTGATTTGATCCGACCATAAAAAATATGAATCCGGCTAAAAACAGAGAGAGTCCTATCATCAGAAATACACTTACTTTAAGACTTTTATTTTTATTAGATAATTCCATACTGTGACATTACCTCAGTTAAAGCGAATGGGAATTCAGTTTTTTTTTTATCGGATACGGATTCCAAATCCGGCTCCCCGTCATATTCAATGATACCATCCCTTAGCAGCATCATCCTGTCCACAATTTTCATAAAATAGTGGATTTCATGGCTTACAATAAGTGATGTCACATTAAAACGGTGCCTTAAATCGTCAATAAGATCGACGACCCTCGTGGCTGTTTGCGGATCGAGTCCTGCTGTGGGTTCATCATACAACATGACATTGGGTCCTGATGTGATCGCCCGCGCGATCGCTACCCGCTTCTTCATACCGCCGCTAAGCTGCGCGGGATAATAGTCTTTAAATGCGTCGAGGTGCAGATATTCAAGCTTTTCCATCACTCCATGATATACTTCTTCTCTTGACAGTTTTTGGCTTTCACGAAGAAAGAATCCCACATTTTCTTCCACGGTCAGAGAATCAAACAATGCGCCTCCCTGAAAGACCATTCCGCATTTTTGACGCAATCTCATCAATTCATTGTTTGACAATTCAGCGATATTTTTACCAAAGACCGAGATTTCGCCTGATACCGGTTTAATCAGCCCGAGTAAAAGTTTCAAAATAGTGCTTTTACCGGCGCCGCTGTTGCCGATCAGCAGGACACTCTGTCCTTTTTCGATCTTAAATGAAATTTTATTCAAAATTTCCTTGCCGTTCAGGTTCAGCTCGACATCTTTAAATTCGATCATTTTTTATTTCTCCTAGTAGAGGCTCAGGATAATTTTTGTCAAAAGGAAGTCCATAAAAAGAACAGCAAGCGATGAGTACATTACTGTTTTTGTGGCAGCCCTTCCCATTCCTTCCGCGCCCCCCTGGACAGTATAACCATAATAGGAACTTATTATTCCAATCAAAACCCCATAAAACGGCGGCTTAACCCAACCTATAACCAAATCTTTTATAAACAGTCCGTCACGCATCGATATCCAGAAAAACTGGGAATCCACACCCATCCAGACAACCGACGCGAACCAACTGGCGATGATTCCCATTGCATCGGCCAGCAGTGTCAGTGGAATCATGATCATAATCGACGCGAAGACCCTTGGTACCACCAGTCTTTTGATAGGATCCACCCCGAACGCGTGAAGCGCATCAATTTGTTCTGTCAAGGCCATATTGCCAATTTCAGACACTACCTTAGCCCCACTTCTTCCCGCGACCATCAGACCGGTCAGCATTGGGCCAATTTCCCTGATGACCGATACTGCTACTATACGCCCAAGCATCAATTTTGCTCCAAATGGTTCCAATTTTTTTGCCCATTCAAGCGCAAGGACCATGCTTGTGAAACTGGTAGCCAGCAAAACGATAATAATCGCCTGCACTCCCATAATATAAAACTGCTTTGATGTCTCCCCGGGATATTTGAATGCATAATGGAGGGAAGAAAGCGTTTTATATATAAAGACTACCCAGTTTTTTACTTCACTATAAATATTTTTTAATTTACTCTTAAGAATCAACATCTCTAATTTTGTCGCAATATCCATATATACCTTACAATACAATAAAAAGTCCCCCTGCGTTAGCTCAGGGGGACTTATACATCACCCGGAAACTTACTTTCTCAAAGGAAGATAATAGGTTAAAGAAAAATCAAGGCCGATAAAACCCTGATTGTCGAAGTTTGCACCAAATTTCTCTTCGTCTTCGGAAAATACGAAATAATACTTTCCCTGTCCAGATACCGATAAATTTTTTGAGATAGAATATTCAGCTCCTGCTCCAACGTTCATTCCAAAACTCGTTTTTGAGAACTCGTCTTCACTTTGATATTTTGCAGCAACTACAGTGCCGCTGACACCGTCATTGCTGAATTTCCAGGGATGTAAACCCAAACCCAAACTAACAAAAGGTGAAATATTTCTGCTAAATTTTAAATTAATAAATGGATCAAATTTATAAACAATTCCAAAAATGATACTTGGCATCACATAAGCCGGATCCAAATCGGCTTCCGGTTTTTCTGAATCAACCACATACATCCAGCTATAACTAAAAGAACCTTCCACAGCAAGATTGGTCGTTATTCCATACCTGACAGATACACCCCAGTTCTGACCCGTTTCCACAACATCCTTCAAGTCACCATGATTATCAAAACTGCCGTTGGATGGAATCATTGCGCCGGCAGTCGGAGTAATTCCAATTTTACCCTTCCAGTCGCTTGCAAAGCCTGATTCCGCCATCAACATTAAAAAAAGAGTTAACACAATATTTGATAAATACTTCATGATACACCTCCAACCAGTGCAATGCGGAAATGCAAATTGTTTAGAAACAGGTTTTTCTTCGGGCATATCCATTTTATGACACTTTAATTCTTTTATGATAATCATCAGTCTGATTCAAAATTTTGGAAAACCAAAAAACTAAACGCTTTTTAGTGATCACTAACTACCAATTATGGTAAAAAATTTTCTTTTCTTTACATCGCTATAATTAGTTCAACAACGTACCAAATCATTTGTGCCATTGTAAAAATTTAATTTTCCCTGAACACAATTTTGTCAAGCGTTTCGAGCAAACCTTCGCCCCGCTCCTTAATTGAAAACTTAAAACCGGAATTACGCCACTCAAGAATTACCATTCTAAGATATCCCAAAATAACAGTGCTGAGGTCATCGGTATTTACATCAACAATGGTTCCCTCGACTTTTGCTTCTTCTATCAGCCCGCCTATTAGTTTGAGGCGATTTCTCATAATTTCATTGATTTTGTTCTGGATAGATTCGTCGGGATCAAATATGTCTTCCGAAAATATTACCGCGGTCATTTCAGGATGTTCCTGTAAAAATTCCATATGTAAAATAGTTATTTGTTCTATTTTTTCCTTTGGTGAAGAAATTGTCTTGAGTCTTTTTTCCAACTCTTGTCCGAATTCCATCAAGCGGTCGAGAATACCGTATATGATCTCATTTTTATTGGTAAAATGACGGTATATAGCCGGCTCTGAAATCCCTACATTTTTGGCGAGTTCTCTTATCGATAATGCTGAATATCCTTTCACGTGGATAATTTTTATCGCTTCATCAATAATTTGCCGTTGTCTTTCTTCCGTGTTAATTCTAGCCATTTGGGTTACCTCAATTCATATTGCATGCAAGATACATTTTTCTGAAGTCATTCATCTTGTCTGCAAAGTCTTCAACTATCTTGTTTCTTAATTTTGCCGCCTGTCAAATAGTCTCCAGGCGGCTCTTATAAGTGATTCTAACTTCACATCAATTAGTAATTACACTACTTTTAGCCCTTAGTCCTTTCAGGAATTCAGCGGCGCTTTCAAATGAATCATACACCACAGGTATCACAATCATTGTAAGGAATGTAGATGCCGTCATCCCGCCGATTACCGCGATCGCCAGAGGAGAGAACTTTTCCGCTCCAAGCGCCAGTTCCAGAGCCAGCGGCGTCATACCAATAATCGTTGAAAACGATGTCATCATAATCGGGCGGAAACGGGCCGCTACGGATTCAACAATCGCCTCCCTTCTCTCGGCTCCCTCATTACGGCGCTGCCTTATGAAGTCGAGAAGAATGATCGAATTATTCACAACGATACCCACAAGGAGAATCAAAGCCACCATTACAATCATTGAGACTGTCTTCCCGCCGATCCAGAGAGCAATGGCTACACCGATCAGACTTAGCGGAACCGACATCATAACCGTCACCGGATGAATAAATGAGCGGAACTGAGCAACAAGAAGCAGATAAATTGCTATGAGTGCCATCAGCATTGCTCCCATAAGCTCACTTTGAGCTTCTCCTAAATCCTTATCTTCTCCGGCCAGACCTACTTTATAGCCTTTTGGGACATCAATTTTGGAAATCGCTTTGGCCACATCAGCAGTCACAAAATTCAGAGCGCGATCCTGGTGCAGCGCGAGAATATCGAGTGTTGGCTCTAGGTTTTCGGTTGTTACTAACCCCTGTACCATAATTTCTTTGCCATTTACGATACTGCCAATTGGTACGACCTGTCCATCCGTGGATGAAATCGTACGGACTTCGTAAGCATCTCTCTCACGCTGACGAAATGGCATGTCGTATCTGACCCGAATTGGTGTATCATCTCCCAGCAGATCCCGGAAGGTACCGGCATACATTCCATCGAGAGAACGAACCAGTTCATCGGCCGCGCTGGCGGGAGTCATCCCCATCTCCCGGGCGCGTTCTGTATCGATCGAAAGTTCGATGCTTTTCTGATCGATGCGCCATTCCCGGTATGGATTTACTACCCCGGGTATTGGAGTGATGATCTTCATGACCTCATCACCCAACGCATTAAGAACCAGAGGATCTTCCCCTTTAACACTGACCATAATGGATGCAGCCGTTGTGGATTTGGCTGTCGCTCCGGATTCTCTCACTACGACATTCTGCAGACCCGGAATCCTCCATATTTTCTCTCTCAGACGATCCTGGATTTCCCAAATCGATTCATCCCGTTGGGTACGGGGTGTTAAGGTCAGCGTGATATATCCCTGTGTCGGTCCCTGCACACCTCCGCCGCCGAACGAATGCATCCCCGGTTCAAAACCCATTTGATTTGATATCAGCAACACTTCGGGTTCCTGTAAAATGATCGCTTCCACCTGCTCCATTATTTTTCCGGTTTCCGTAAGAGAGGTACCCGATGTCGTTTCGATGGTAATATTGGTGGTACCCGCATCCATTTTAGGGAGTAACTCCATACCAATATATTTTAATAACAAAAGTGAACCGACGAACATGATGGTTACAGTCAAAAATACCAACCATCGTTTATTCAGAGATTTTGAAAGTAATGTAGTATAACCATCCCTGACTTTATCCATCACTCGATTCCATGGCGCGGCAATCTTTTCTGAAATTTTTTCCGTTTTCCCGCCGTCTCTGGTCACCAATGCCGTAAGAATGGGCACCAATGAAAGTGCCACAAGTAAAGAAGAAATAAAAGCAATTATCATCGTTTCCGCTAATGGTCCAAACGTCTTCCCGATGAATCCATACAAGAAGAGCATCGGAAAAAGAACGATCAATGTCGTTAAATTTCCGGCAACAACAGCAAACTGGATTTCCTGTGCTCCTTCGATAGCCGCCTGTGTCGCTGATATTTTCCTTTCCCGGTAATGCCGTGTGATGTTTTCCAGCACAACTACGGAAGCATCCACAACCATACCAACCGCCAGAATGATCGCCGAAAGCGTTACCAGATCTAATTGCACATTAAACACCTTCATACCGGCAAAAGTAAGCAAAAAGGTCATCGGCATCGATACAGCGACCACAAGGCCTCTGCTTAAACTTCCAAGAAAAAGAAAGATTATCAGAGCAGCAAGGAAGATGGCCTGCCACACACCACCGAGCATATTATCCACAATCATCTGGGTAAAAGAGGCATCTTCTTTGGCAACAATCATTTCAATATCCGGGTACCGTTCCTGTAATTCTGAAAATTTATTTTGAGCGCGCAGGACAACATCGACAGTATTTGCATCATCCTGTTTAAAAACTTGCATGGCAATGGCTTCTTTTCCATTCACCCGAAACAGGGACAGATCTTCTCCTGATCCCTGCTCCACCTTTGCAACATCACCGATTAATATTCGTTTACCGGTTGGCGTCGTAATCGGAATTTTTTCGATATCGGTCATATTCCGGCTTTGTTCATCAACACGAAATGTGTACTGCAATCCCTCGCTTTTGATTTCACCCGCCGGCACACTTACATTATGACTTCGTATGGCGTTGACCACCATGCCAAGATTCAGCCTGTGGGCCTCGAGACGGTCTCTGTTGACTCTGATGGATATTTCAGGCTGGTAACCACCAAACACATCCACAATGGAAACCCCGCGCACACGCTGAAGCTCCGGTGCCAGAACGTCTTCAGACAGCCTGCGAACATCAACCAGATTTTCACTTATCAAACCCATACTCAGAACCGGAGCATCACTGGTTGAAATTTTCATAATCTGGGGTTCATCAATCTCCTTCGGCAGTTTTCCTCTGATTCTGGTAATGGCATTCTGAACGTCAACGGCCGCGATATCGACATCCGTGTCGTAGGTAAATTCCACTTCCACGAGTGACAATCCATCCTGCGAAGTAGAGGTTACCTTGTATACCCCCTCCAGTGTCGCGGCTTCTGTTTCAATCGGATCAGATACAAGATCCGCCACATCCTCCGCCGCGGCACCTGCATAAGGTGTCAGAACATTGACCAGCGGCGGTGAAGTATCCGGAAACAACTGTATTGGCAGAGTGTAATACGCAACCGTACCAAATATCAGTACACCAATGGAAAGCGCGTATATCGTATATTTATTTGTTAATGAAAATCCTGGAAGGCTCATCTTTGCACCTCCTCTAATTCAACCGCAAACACCCTTACGCTATCTTTTAATGAGCCCAGATTTGACATTGCTACTGTTTCAATTCCCGTCCCGTCCATAGAAACGGCTATCCACCCGTCCTGCTCGATTCCAAGTTTCACATCCCGGCGAAACGCCAGCCCGTCACTAATAACAAACAGATGAGGATTTTTATCACGATTCGCGATTGCCTGCACCGGAACGACTATTGCATCTTTACTGGAATCAAGAATGTAATCCACCCTGAGTGAAGCCCCTTTGCGTAAATTTTGACCATCACCTGAGCGCAGTGGAGTTTTTACAATGAATGCCCGTGATGTGCCACTGGCTACCGGTGAAACTTCTGAAACTTTTGTTTCAAATTTTGTACCGTCGTTTTCTGTTACCAGGGCTGAAATTCCTCCTCTTATTCCCCTGCGAAGGTCTTCTTCAACCACCTCGGCATGCAGTTCCAGTTTATTGTTACCCAGGAGTAATATGGGCTGACCCGGCATTACATTCTGTCCCGGTTCAACGAGCCAGTCTAAGACTTCGCCGTTAATCGGAGATTTTTCAATTGTTTTTTCCAGACGTGATTTTGCTTCGGTATAAGCCGCATTGGCTGCAAGGTAAGCTCTCTTACTCGCTTCGCCTTCTTCCGGAGGAATTGCTTTTGCCTCCACCAGCCTTTTATCCGTCTCATATCTTCTGGTCCAGTAATCAGAATCGGCTTTTGTCCGCTCGACCGCAGCATCCAGATCGGGAGCATAAATCTTTGCGATCATATCACCTTTTTGAATTCGCGCACCTTCGGGATACCTAAGAGAAGCAATGGTACCCTGAACCTGAGCAGTCACCTTGACTTCACTCTCCGAATGAACCGTACCCATATAAGAAAGCACTTTATTCATATTTTTATGCATCGGCTTTATCACTCTCACCGCCACGGGTGGGTGAGTGATTTCAGAATTTTCCTTTTTGCAGCCGCTAAATATAATAGATATAACAAATAATATTGTCATCATTAATTTGATTCGCCAGTTCATCAAGATTTTCATGACTCACTCCCTAATAGCATTTTTACATTTTCCACATTTAATGTTCCAGCGGTAGAATGATAATCCAGGATGGCCATCAATTCCGCATATATCAATTCTTTTTCCTGCATTTGTAAATCCAATAATTCTGTTTCCTGTGTCAGCAGCTCGCTGAGAGAGATTCTGCCGTTTTCATAAATTTTTCTTTGAGCAGTCACGGATGTCAGCTTATGCTCAACCGCTTTTGATAGATATTGCCTTCTAACTTTTGCGCTTTTCCATCGGTCATAGGCAATTTTCAACAAAGCTGTCTGGGTTTGTTGAGCGGCTTTTAAATTTTCTTTTGCTGAAACCGTATACGCTTTTGCCGATTTTACTTTTGCAATTCTGCTGCCGCCTTCAAACAGTGGTACGCTAAGCGTGATACCCGCTACCCATTCATCCGAAATATCAATTTCCGACGGCGAGTAGTAGTTATAAGCCGCAAATCCGCCTATTTCAGGAAGGAAACTTCTCTTGGTAAGTGAAAGCATAGCCTCAGATTTACCCAACTGAGCATGCGCGCGGCGCACTTCAGGACCGGCATAATCAGAATATATTAAGCTGGTATCCGGCAATAATACTGACAGCGCGTCATTTTCCGATGTATGACCCTTCATATCCATAATAAGCGGCTGAACCGGATCATGTCCGCCGACCAGCTGTCCAAGATTAACATTCAGTTCATATCCTTTCGACTCTATGTCAAGGCTATCAGCCTGAACAGATTCAAGCGAAGCTTGTAATAGAGCTATATCGGCATAAGAAATTCTGCCCTCGTCAAAAAGCAGCTTAAATTCATTGTATCTCTGTCTTAGAATCTCCAGGTGAGCACCAACCAGAGCTTCTTTATCAGTAATTTCCTGAGCGTTGATATAGACACTCGCGACACTGTGTATGATATTCAGTCTAACCGATTCTTCATTGATATCCTTCTCCCGGGCACCGGCTTTAGCGGCTTTTGTTTCGGCTAATGTCCTGCCCCCGCTAAATATGGACATGGATAATTCAACCGATGCTTTATATATTTCATCATCCAGTTCCGGAAATATGCCGGCCTCATGAATCGGTGTAACCGTACCCGGTTTTTCGTAATGGGTGTATCCCGCATTCGCCCGCAGTTTTGGTAAAAAACCACTTCTCGCGTCCCATACATCTGCATGCGCGGCCCTGCTCACCCCTTTCGCAGAGCTATAATAAGGATTCTGCTCCAGCGCCAGATTAAGTGCTGTCGACAGATTCATGCCAACCGGGGTGTCAGACGCGCTCAGCGCACCGGTAGAAGCAATAAAAATTGCAGCTCCCGCAATCACTGTCCTAATCGTTCGATTCATCCGTACCATATTACCCTCTAATTGTTTATATTTTTAATCTAAAATCGTTGAATAATTTATATTAGTTATCGTTCACTAACAAATATATATTGCATATTATCATTTGTCAATACCCCTTTCTGATTTTTTTAACAAATTAATAATTATAGTGATTAGTCTGATAATATGTGAAAGAAATTATTTTTTCTAATTTTATATATATCAATATCTTAAAACACTTAAATTTTATTCCTGCAGCGACCGACATTGTGATACCGATACCAGCCGGACAGGTTTTTAACTCGAAAAATTTCATCAATATATTCTTTTTGCCCACAAATAACTACATTCTTGTAGAAGATAAATATCCAAATTTTTCAATGCAATATGATTTTAAATATATTTGCCCGGCAAGATTCTTCCGCATTTACATTTTTTTATTAAGAAAATGATCATACGATTGATAAAACTTGAGGTTCCCAATATTATTTTTAGTTTATTCTGCTTTTGATTAAATTAGAACATTTATGAATCGTTCCGGCTTCAGAAGCAATTATATCATTCCCGGAGACTGGGTTAAACAGACATGAGCGAAAATAACCATCAGGCACAACAGCGTCATCTTTTTTTTAATAAAAATCTTCAGGTCATTTATTCCATTACTCTTATCGCCGTAATGGGTGTGGCCAGTATCACACCTGCTTTTCCCAGGATGATCGACCATTTTAAAATCTCTTCCCACCAGATCGGATTGTTAATAACCGTTTTTACGTTCCCCGGAATTATACTTGCCCCGGTATTCGGTATTTTGGCGGACCGGTTGGGGCGAAAAAGAATAATTATTCCTTCACTCTTTTTGTTCGGGATATCGGGATTTAGCTGCGCTTTTATCAACGATTTTAATCTGCTCCTTTTAATGAGAACAATTCAGGGAATGGGAGCCGCGTCTCTGGGCGCTCTTAATGTCACTCTTATCGGTGATTTATTTACCGGCAAGGAACGGTCGGCGGCGATGGGTTATAACGCCAGCGTTCTTAGCATCGGTACGGCATCCTATCCGGCGATTGGAGGGGCGCTTGCCCTGTTTGGCTGGAATTACCCATTTCTTCTTCCTGTCATGGCGATCCCGGTCGGACTGCTTGTGATATTCGGCTTGAATAATCCCGAACCAAAACTTTCCCAATCATTTAATAATTATTTATCCAGTATTTTTAAGAGTGTAAAAAAGAAACAGGTTCTGATCCTGTTTATCCTTAGTGTTATCACTTTTATTCTGATTTATGGATCATATCTGACTTTTTATCCGCTTTTAATCTCTTTCAAATTTAAAGCATCCTCTCTTGTAATCGGAATTATTATGTCCATAATGTCAGTCAGCACAGCCATCACATCTTCTCAACTCGGAAAACTCTCAAAAAAATATTCTGAAAAACAACTTATCAAAGGGGCCTTCATCCTATACACTGTGGCACTCCTTTCCATCCCTTATATATCCAATATTTATCTGTTAATAATACCCACTATTATATTTGGAATCGCCCAAGGTTTAAACCTGCCCAGCATTCAGACGATGCTCGCCGGTCTTGCCCCGATCGAACACCGCGCGGCATTTATGTCTATTAACGGGATGGTCCTCCGTCTCGGCCAGACAACAGGACCTTTAATCATAGGTATATTTTTCAGCCTATGGGGAATCGATGCGGCATACTTCAGCGGAGCGGGACTGGCATTTATGACTTTTATAATGACATTTTTTCTGCTTTGAGTAATGGATTCGGCGATAGCCGATTTTATATAATCAGCCGGGTCACAGACCAACACCTTGCCTTTAAAATACTTTTTATTCAACCATAATATTTTTATAAAAAATTCTGAAGTTTTCTCAAAAATATACTTAAATTGAATACTGAATCCCGTCATTTGATAAATAGTAAATATTACAGGCTAAAAATTAGTTTAAAAACAAGATCGTAAGCATCACCGTAAAACAAGAATAGGATTGCCTGCAAAAGTTAATATGAAACGACATCCTGATATTTTTACCGGTTGGTTGACACTAACGGTCTGAGCGATATAACAACCTGCCAAAATAAAATTATTAGAGATCAGAAAAGAATTTTATCGGAATATCAAAATAAGATTTTTTGACAATTATCTTCCCGGAGAACTTGAATGGCAACTGCAAAAAAATTCGGAGCTTTTGGAGGTGTTTTTACGCCTTCTATCCTGACTATTCTCGGGGTGATCATGTACCTCCGTCTCCCCTGGATACTCGGGCAGGCAGGTCTATACACAACTCTTGGGATTATTCTGATTGCTCACCTTATCTCGGTAACAACCGGGTTAAGTATTTCCTCTATCGCCACCGATAAAAAGGTAAAGGGCGGAGGAAATTACTATCTCCTGTCGCGAAGCCTGGGTCTCCCGATCGGAGGAACGCTTGGAATCGCCCTGTTTGTCGGGCTTTCCCTGAGCGTTAGTTTATACATCATTGGTTTCTCAGAGAGTTTTCTCGGATTTATAGGTATAGAAGTTACAAAAAACACAATAAGACTGGCCGGGACCATCGCGCTCGTCAGCATCACAGTTATTACATTTATAAGCACCTCACTGGCGATTAAAACACAGTATATTATCATGACCTTGATGCTGCTTTCACTGGCATCAATATTTTTAGGCGGCAATTCTTCCGCGCCGGCTCTTCCCGTACTCAATTCTTTAGAAAACAGCGCCCCTCTGATGGTACTTTTTGGAATCTTCTTCCCTGCCGTAACGGGGTTTGAAGCTGGTGTCTCAATGTCGGGTGATTTGAAAGATCCCAAAAAATCTATCCCGGGCGGAACGATCACAGCTGTAGTAACAGGATTGGTCGTTTATATTATTTTGACTATTTTTCTAGCATACCGGGTAGATGCGGAATCGCTTGTGAATAATCCAAATATTCTTCTTGAAATATCAATATTTTCCCCGCTCGTGCTCGCGGGCATCTGGGGAGCGACAATTTCGTCAGCACTCGGAAGCATCCTTGGCGCGCCCCGTATTCTTCAGGCCACATCGGTTGACCGAATCACGCCAAAGTTCTTTGAGAAGGGATATGGCAAGGATAATGAGCCTCGAAACGCGCTCTTATTTACATTTATTCTCGCCGAGGCGGGTATCCTTTTGGGTGAGCTGAATTTAATAGCGAGAATTGTCTCAATGTTCTTCATCACGACATATGGCTTTTTAAATTTAAGCTGCGCGATTGAAAACTGGGCAAGCTCTGACTTCAGGCCATCTTTTAAAGTGCCCACCTGGATAAGCATAATCGGTTCCGCTGCCGCGTTCCTGGTCATGATAGAGCTGGATGTAATCGCTCTTGTCGTCGCCTCGCTCCTCCTGGGGTTGATTTTTATTACATTAAAAAGGCGTGAACTGACTCTTGAATCCGGTGATACATGGGAGGGAGTCTGGTCATCCATGGTTCGAACCGGACTTCAAAAACTAAACCGGTCTGACCGTCACGCGAGAAACTGGCGCCCGAATATTATTTTATTCAGCGGCGGTACCGGTGCTCGTCCGCAACTGGTGGAATTTGGTCAATGGCTTGTTCATAAACGTGGTATACTCTCCAATTTTGATCTTGTCGAGAATACTAAAGCTAAAGCCCTCTTTCCAAAAATGGGACAAGACATAAAAGAAACTGATGAAGAATTTTTCGGTGTTTTCAGGAGACGTATAGAATGTCAGAATATTTACGAGGGAATAGAAACCATCTCCAAGATTTACGGCTTTTCGGGCATCGACCCCAATTCTATCATGATGGGATGGGCAAGGAATTCTAATAATCCGGATAGATTTGCTGAACTGATAAATGAATTCAGCGAGCTTGATTATAATGTGCTTATTCTTGACTATGATAAGGATGTCGGTTTCGGGAAAAAAGAAAACATTGATATCTGGTGGCGAGGGGGAAGCAATAACGCCGCGCTTGCCATGACAATGGCAAAATTTCTGCTTTCCGCGGAAGAATGGCATGATGCCCGCGTCCGCATTTTAATTGTCGTCGACGACAGCGCTCTGATCAACAAAGTCTATAAAAACATGAATTTGATTTTAGAAGAAGAGCGTTTGGACGCAAAGGTTAAAGTCATAAATAACGCCATTGAAAAACGTCCGTTTGAAGAAATTATCAAGGTGGAATCCGTTGATGCTGATTTATCGATCTTAGGAATTCCCGGTCTGAGTGATAAAAATATCGATGATTTTGTTTCGAAAACGAATTCACTTCTGGATACTGTCGGAACGGTACTTCTTATCCAGGCGGCTTCATTTTTTAAACCACTGTTCATCGGTATCGAAAGGACAATCCCCGTCGCGCAGGATCATGAACCCCCTGCCGAAGAAAAATTTAATCTACCCGAACTCGTCCTTCCGGAAAGCGGACTTCTCTCAAAAACCATATCGGGCATTTCCGATCAACTTGAAAAAGAAATCGATGAATATTTCAGCGCCTATTTTAAAAATTTTTCGGATTCAGAGATCCGGTTTCTTTCAAAACTTAATAATTCTATCGAACGATATTTTATCAGCATCGAAAACGGATTTACTGAAAATAAGCCTCTCCGTTTTCAAAAATTATTAATGCGTGTTCAGAGCGATTATTTATTCCATTCACGTCGGCTGCTTGAAGAATTTAAATCAGAAATTCCGACAGAACAAAAAGAGAATCTTGAACAGGGACTTGATATTTTTCTCAAACAATTAGACACACTGACAGAAAATGTCCCCCACAGAGTTGGAGTTACGTTTGAGCCATTCGAACTTAAAGCGTCCGCAGATGATTCATTTCAAATCCATATGATGAAATTCAGAAAACGATTCAGGCACCGTTTAACAAAGAAACCAATTGTTCTTAACATAGACCTGAAATCACTTGTAGAATATCATATCTTAACCGTTTTTCTTAAGAAATTATATTCTCAGCTTGATAAAGCAGGTATTGAAAGCTACCGCCGGACATCAGATTTACAAAAATTTTTCAACCGGGTCAGAGATTCCTTAAACACGATTGAAGATATGGCGAACAACAGACAATTGGATGAGAATTTTATTAATGACGAAAAATCAAAAACATTAAAACAATTACAGGATTTAATTACGCGGTCAGAGCAGCAATTTAGCGATTTCAGGATGGAGCTGCTGCTTCAGAATCGTGTGATGATGCAGAATATTATTACCAATTCAATTCCAATAGATGCCGGCCGGCGTCTTAAGAAAAAATTTAAGATATCCAAATCCGATCTGGAAATAAAAGAAAATATCCTTGCCGCTCCGTCATTTTTAGCAAAAAACAAAGATTTAATTGTAAATTTCACATTAATGGATTTAATCCTGATGGCTTTGCAATACAGATTCAGGATCATCGTTACAAAACAGATTTCTGAACTCCGGGTATCTGTGGAGAACAAGCTTATTGCCGCTCTTTCAGGGCTGGAATCGGATATTAACAACATTAAAAGCACTAAGAAACCTGAGACAAGAGTTTTGACAGCCTGGGCACTCAATCCTGAAGAAATTATAGATAACAGATCAATTATTGAAGAACTGGTTTCAGATATCAGGAGCGCGATCGATGAGATCCCGGAAACAGTAGATATCATCACCGAAGGTTCTTTTCAGAATATCGAAATCAATCAATTCGATGATACCGAAGTGATTTCGATTTACCTGCAGCGCCTTATGGACTACCTGGTTGAGAAAGATTTTCTGACACCGTTCAGAAAGGAGATCTCATCACTTCCCGGAGTTTTCAGACAAGCCGTCGGCACTGCCAGGGATGTTGTCCGGCTGATCTCTTTTAATATTTCTTCATCCCGGTCATCAGAGGAGACCGGAATTGATGATATGCATGACCCCATCGATACGATCATTGAAAAAAGTAATCTTAGAATAATCAGTGAGAGGGAAAGGATATCCGCACAAATTCAAAAAATGGAAGTTTCATTATGGACACATTTGACAAAAACCTTCTCATCCATGAACCCTTATCTTGTCACGCGTGAGATTGGTCACCTGGGTCAGTATATCAGGCAGGAGGAAAGCCGAAAAGTCCTGTCTCAGGTCCAGGCTGTAAGAGAAACCGTAAAGAAAACATTCAGAGATACATTGGTCAGATTGCTTTACAGTCAAAGCGAAGGGGTTCTGTTTGCCCGGAAATTTACAGAGAAAGAGTTTGCATACCCCGGAAGAATCAGCACAGTGTTAAATATGGTTGAAAAGGTATCCCCGCCTCCGTCTGTTCTCAAGTCTCTTCCGTTTTACTATAAACAATTATTTATCGGCAAACACTTCATCGGACGTGAATTCAGAATCAACCGCGCCGCTGAAATGAAAACAGCGGAAAAGGCGGTAAGCAGGTACAAACAGGGATTCAGCGGAGGCATTCTCATAACCGGGGCGCCTGACGCGGGGAAATCGAGCCTTTCCAACGCTATCGCGACGAAATTTTTCGACAAGGATAAAGTGTTCCATATCTTTCCGCCGGAAACAGGCAGCATTGAACCGGATGTATTCAAGGCTCACCTGAACAGCATATTACAAAGTAACGGCGAACCGGCAGAAATTTTTGATGCCATGCCCGCGGGTAGTGTATTTATTTTTAATGATCTCGAATTATGGTGGGAACGCAGTAACAATGGATTTGCTTTGGTTGATCAGATCATGACTCTGATTGAGAGATTTGGCCGCCGGCACCTGTTTATTGTGAATACAAATACCTATAGTTTTCGTTTTATCAACCGAATGAAACGGATTGACAATCATTTTATCAGCATTATCGAATGCACCCCTTTTGACACCGAGGATATCAAAGAGGCGCTTCTTATGCGTCACCGGTCAACAGGATTCAAATTTCAACTGAACGGCCATTTTGAAGACAATATATCGGAATTCAAACTTGTGCGGTATTTCAATAAATTTTTCGTTTATTCCGATGGTAATATCGGCACAGCCTTACAGGGTTGGTTCAGTCATATCGAAAGCGTCGCTGGTAACGTACTCACACTTCGTGAACCGGAGCGACCTGATTCGGACGAATTGCACAAACTCGAACCGGACTGGCTGGTATGGCTTATTCAGTTTATTATTCATAAACGGCTGACCATCGAGAAGCTTGGGAGAATATTCAGCCTGGATCCGGAAAAAGTCCGAACCCAGATCGAACTTTTTAAACGATCGGGATTAGTAACGGAGATTCAGACGAATCATCTTGAACTCAATCAGTATCTCCAACCGTTTATAATACGGAAATTTATAGAAATGGAGATATTATGAAACAGATATTTGAGCTCCCGCTCTCTCAGTTCGCCATCATAAAAGTTCTGATATTGGCGATTGCTCTCTTTCTTATTCTTAAACTATTTGAGCGGATTGCAAAAGTTGTATTTGTAAAAAGAATCTACCGGTTATATTTTCAGCGTTATTATCCGATTCTGGAAACGGTTGTCTGGCTTCTTTTTGTTCTATGGAGTATCAATCAGATTTTTAAAGACCGTTTATATTATTCTGTGGCCCTTATTCTTATCATTCTGATCGCTCTTGTATGGATATCCTGGTTTGCGGTCCGTGATTTTGTCGCGGGGATCATCTTTAAAGCGCAGGATGTATATGAATCGGGACAATGGATAAAAATCGCCGAATTTGAGGGCCGATTAAAAAGCATCGGATATTTGTCTTTGCAGATTGAAATCGAGAGCGGTGAAATAATAAAGTTCCCATACAGCAAAATAACGGGGATGATCCATTCAATCAGCGATCCCGAAGAACATTCCAATCATCACCGCTTCGAAATCGAAACAACCAGGACATACGGCCTGAAAGAAAATGTTGAATACCTTCGGCAGATCATATTAAATTCACCATGGACATTGTTAACAAAAGAACCGCAAATACAGTTGCTTGATGAAAACGAAAATCAATTTGTATTTGAGATATTTGTTTATTCTATCAGCAAGGAGTTTTTCAGACACATCGAAAATGATGTAAAATCCGCCGCCGCGGAAGCCGGATTATTATTGATAAAAAACTGATTCCGGCATATAACATAGAGACAGAAATATTATATATTCAGGAATAAATTGAATTTTGTCAAAAACAACAAGAGCGCTGATCAGAAATATTACGATCTTTGTATTGCCTCTGACTGGACATATGATGA
>JBFXGD010000038.1:0-24630 GCA_050178385.1 Calditrichaceae bacterium | reverse complement strand
CATCACCGGTTCTCTTAATTCAAATAACGATTTCCTGAACGGGAAATTAAATCTGGCGCACTCTTTGAAATATTCCCGGAAAATAGAAGAAGATAATGATGAGAGTGATCCCTATGCCACCCGTGCCTATAACAGAGATCATCACATAACCTATTCGAACCAGTTTAACTATGATTGGAATGATGTCACGCATCTGTATATCCGTAATTATGTTGATTTCAAGCGTCGGAACAGCTGGAAACGTAAATTAGAGACTCCCGATGTGGTTGTTTGGACAGACCGGGAGACACCGGGAACGCAGGAGGGTATAATACCGGAAGAAGCCTCGTATTTTTCGGAAGTTCTTACACGAGGAAATGAATGGAGTTATGGGTCAAAAATAAAATTGAACAGGAAATTTTTTACGGGTGAAATTCTTCATCGCTTTTTAATTGGCGCCGAGTTTCAAACGGATGATAATACCGGTCAGGGAAAAACCTTTGATCTGTTAAAACCGCCTAACGGGTTTCTGACAACGCGCCCGCGTTCCTTTAGCGATACTCCGGGTACATCACAGTTCGCTTTGTTTGCAGACGACAGAATCACCGGTGATTTTATATTACCATACACATTAAATTTTGGTCTGAGAATTGACAGCTACAATCCCACCGGCATCAATTTTTCCAATCTGTTTAAGAATAAAGACATTTTTAAAGCCGATCAGGGAAGTTTTTTTAATCCCCGGATGGGCTTAAAAATCAAACTGGCCAAAAGAACCCAGATGCGATTTACTTTTAGTAAATCTTCAAAGATTCCATCCTTGTCTTCAATTTATCCTGAAAATTATTATCTCGATGTCCAGGATTTTACTACCACCACCCATCCAAGCGGGCAAGATACCACCATTACATTGATTTCCACCTATCTGTATGATAAAAGTAATCTGAATCTTAAAGGGTATCAAAATACGAAGTTTGAATTGGGTGTAGACCAGCAGATTGGAGATGTGGGATTGAGCCTTGTGACATATAGCGAAAAGACAACGGACATACCGAGAAACGTCTATGTACCTTTTACCTATTACCGCTATGAATGGCCCAACTGGCCTGATCCGGATGGTAAAATAGTCAATGAGACCATTACAACTACCGATTCAAAATATGAACTTGCTTATAATCTTGGCTGGACAGAGTCATCCGGCATCGAATTCAGTTTGAGAACGCACCGTATTAAGTCGCTCAATATGCGTTTTCATGTGAATGCCGCTTTTAATTTCGCAAAATACGGCAGCAAAGATTATACACAATTCGGAAGTGTGCGTTATTTAACCGGTGGTGACACGCTTAGTTCCGGGTGGGTTGTGCCGGAAGACATGCAGTTTATTCCATATTATAAACCCTATACATCCTGGCGGCAGAAAATGGTGATCAATTATAATATTGACTACATCGCCAAGCCTCTTGGAATCTGGCTTACCTTTAAAGCTCAACAGGTATTGTGGGACAAAAATTTAAGAAAAGATGATCCGGTGTCCGCTGCCCAGGGATATTATTCCAACGGTGACCTGCATGAAATTGACGCGGCAACTTCAGAGATGATGGGGCTTGACAGAACTTACGATCCGCTGGATATAAGTACGGACAGCAGACCGAATGATAAATGGATTTTTAGTATCGTGGCAAGCAAGTCCCTATACAAAGGCGCGGAAATTTCGCTCTTCGTGGAGAATATATTTGATGATAAGGGATATTACAAGGATCGCCAGGGATATTACCAGACGAGAAATCCGGAAATATTCTGGGGGATCGCATTCAGCACAAAGCTTGATGATCTGTTTTAATATTCATATGACAGGGTTAATAAGAATGAAAAATTATTTTGCCATTTTATCCGTGTTGTTGCTATGCATTTGCTGTACAGAACAAATGCCGACGGAGAAGGACGGTCATCTGGTTTTAAAAACCATTGTTGTGGATCAGTCAGATATTGTGCCTTATAATTCATCGCTTGGTTACGCGCCGGTTCCCAACGCCGAAATCACATTGATCTCCGGAAGTTATTATGAGACAACATCAGCCGCCAAAAAATATACCGCTTATTCGGACAGCAGCGGCCTGGCCGTATTTGACGGACTTGCCGCTTCAAAATATACAATGTCTGTTGAAAAAGAATATTTCCTGAATAACACAGGTATCATGCTGCGCGGAAATAAATTGGTGGAATTATATGCATCAAATTCAACCCCGGATACGCTTAAGACCATACTTTCTGTCGCTTCCAAACTGGTTATTAATGAGATCTACTACTGTGGGCCTGTAAATAACGCTTTCTATTTTTATGATCAGTATGTGGAGTTGTACAATACTTCTCAGGATACGGTTTATCTTGACGGGATGATTGTTTGCCGCGCGCGTCAGGCAGAGCACCCGGAGATGGAGACTATCGATTTCGTCCAGGGCGTCTACCTGTTTCAGTTCCCGGGGGAACCATTGACAGGGAGAGAATATCCGGTTATTCCGGGGCAGTTTGTCGTTCTGGCTCAGGATGCGCTCGATCATTCAAAATATATCACAAATGCCGTGGATTTAAGCGGCGCGGATTGGGAGTTTTTTGATCCGTATGGCGCGGATATCAATAATCCCGCCCCAAACATCAATAACATTCTGCCTGACAGAACCTCCGATTTTATGATTAATGTAAGCCACAATGCCGTAATTCTCACGGACGGATCGGACTGGTATTATGGGGACAGCTATGAAAATAGTGACAAACAGTACATTCACATCCCCATCTCCACTGTTATTGATGCGGTGGAATACAGTTCCAGCGATGAATCAACCAAAGAAGTGACAACCCGTCTTGACGCGGGATTCGCCGGAATCGGAACATTAAAATACAGTGGAAAATCAACTGAACGAAGATTGCCGGGATTTGATACAAACAACAGTACACTTGATTTTGTTCTCAATAATACACCAACACCGGGGTATCAACACGAATGAGCAGAAAATTTTTCATAATCATTCAGATCATATTCCTTTGCTGGGGAATATCCAGCTCAACTGCAGGCAGTAATCGCTTATTGGCGATGGGGGGGATATCCCTCTCGGTTCCGGATACGGACAATCAGATTAATCTGTTTCAGGCGGCGGGAAATTCCGCATGGCTGATAAACAATGATTCTCTAAACTGGATGAAGTACACTACATTCACAAATAATGACTGGGGGGACCTGAAAAGGTACTGGGACGCCAGGGAGAATCATCTTCATTACCTTTCATTCAGCGGGTTTAAGCACATTGGCGATAATCAGGCCTTTTTTGGTGAAATCAAATATAACTATGATTATCGTGAGGATGTCAACAGAGCTATCGAGAAAAATCCATATACCGGCGATCCGTTTGTCCTGGCGGATTCAACCTCGGGTGATTTTGAATATCTCGGACCCGAGGTAACGGTAATATTCAGTCATAAATTGTCATCAGGCTGGTATTGGGGTACATCCTTTAACTACAATATTAATCGGGGTTTAAAAGATATTTATACGGAAACGGAGATTATAAGCCGCCAAATAACCGCGAGTGTTGATCTAGTACATTCATTTTCAGAAAACATTGTTCTCGGAATTTCCGTGCTGCCTTACCATTATCAGGATATTACGAAACTGGTGACCCAATCTGACGGCCAGTATCCGCAGACGTTCAGATACAGGGGAGAATTCGAGTTTCGCAAGAGTACGGGCACGCAGGACCGCACCGCCATTTATAAGGGGTATGAGATAAGACCTCAGCTGGCCATCAAGGGAGAAAAATTTGAAGGCGTTTTTTATGCCGAGTACAACTACCAATGGCATGAATTATACGATAATCCAACAAAACGTTTGTATGACGGATATTATCAGGCCCAGAAATATTCAGTGAATATGGCGTTTCGGAAACATTTAGGACGGCTGAATCAGACATCACTCGCGTTTAGCTATGAATTTGAATATACCGAAGACTGGGCAAAGGAAGCAGCCGCCGATTTATTGTTTTACCGCTCATTTAACAGGCAGCATCGAAGTGTCCTCGGTGTTTCCCACCGATTCTCTGATATTCCACTGGAAGGGGCTGTTGAAATTCATTATCAGTCCAGCGCCCCTGATAAAAAAGACTATCTGGCGCATCTTTACAGACAGGGGGACATCGCTAATCTGGAAATACATACGGGGATTGAGTATCGGGTCGGGAATTCATGGAAACTTCAGGCGGGATATATCTACAAAGGCTATAACGAAGATAAGATATGGAATTACTATGGTGATTTCAGCGGATCTAAATACACAGGTGGGGTAGACTGGTTATTAAAAAATTATGAATTGGAAGTTTACGGCCGCTACAGCGATCTCAAAGGTACTGTTTCCGGGGTAAACACCGGTAACAAGCGGCAGTCGATGGATTTAATTGTTCAGCTAAAACAATATTTTTGATATAAAAGTGTATTAACATGTACAGGGCGGGATAAATTTTGAAGGGAATTATACTAAGTCTGTTTTTAATCACATTTTCATTTGCCCAAAACACAGGGCGGATAGAGGGGCTTGTACTGAATGTACAAACCGGATTGGGTATTCCCGGAGTCCTGGTTAAAATTACCGAATTGGATATCACTTCCAAAACCGACTCAATTGGATTGTACCGTTTCGATAGTGTTCCGCCCGGTACCTACAGCATTTCTTTTCTTTCAACCGGATATGGCCGCACCGTTTTGCTAAATGTCACCATAGAACCCGGTAAAAAATGGACTGACCAGATATTTCTCGAAAGAACCGCAAAAGAAGGGGAAAATTTTTATATCGGCGGAATAGAGGTGACAGCCGAGAGAGAACTTCTTCCCGACAAGGTGGCAACCACCACACAGATCTCTTCAGGAGAAATTGAACATATTCAGGCTTCAAGCCTTGGCGATGTGATGGAACTGATTCCGGGTCAAAGGTTTTCGAATCCGGGTCTGGAAAATGTTAAGCAGCTTGAACTAAGACAGATCAGCACGGTCGATGAAGCGGACAGGAATGCGTCTTTAGGCACGCAGATTTTGATGGACGAAGTCCCCATTTCCAACAACGCCAATATGCAGCTCGATACCCGATTAAATGACGGCGCCACCTACAGAATTACTACAAACGCTGGAATCGATCTGCGTCAGATTCCAGCCGAGAATATCAGTTCAATTGAAGTTCTTCGCGGAATACCGCCCGCAAGATACGGTGATCTTACATCAGGCGCCGTTCTGGTAAAGACCAAAAGCGGCTACACCCCTTACCGCGCGAAATACAAGTCAAATCCGAGAAACAAAGAACTAAATCTGAGCGGGGGGTTAGCCAGAAATAATCACGCGATGAATTTTAATGTCAATTATGCAAAAAGCCTGAGAGATATAAGGGTTGATGGTGATGCCTACAGCAGATTGGCGGGACAGTTGAATTTTGAATCCACCTTCTATGACGAAAAACTGGCCTGGACGAATCGTCTATACTATACACGTTCTTTTGATGAACAGGAACTGCGTGACGGTGATATAAATCAGACAGAACGCTACAACCGCAGCTATTCCACGCGCTATTTGTCCAAACTGCAATACAACTGGTCAAAAAAGAAGAACTTGAAAGCGATTTTCTCGGGAAGTATGAATCGGCAGGATTCGTACTACAAAAGCATTATCAGCAGGGATATCGGTGTTATCGGCACCAGAATGGAACCCGGAACGGAAGAAGGGTATTTTGTAAGCTCCTACACAACCAGACTTAATGTTAATGGCCGGGAATGGAATACCTACGGTCAGCTGGAATATGAAAATCAAAACTTTCTGCTAAATACACTCCATCAGTGGCAGGCCGGATTTACGGTAAGGTATGAATTCAACAACGGCCCCGGCAGAGAATTTGATCCTCTTTATCCTCCGGGACTGACGGATAATGAAGGTGACCGGCCGCGAAGCTATGACGATGTCCCCGGTTTGACTCAGATTGCCCTCTATGGCGAGGATGAGATAACCGGACATCTGTTTAAGGATTTTTCTCTCCAGTTTGGGTTACGTTATGATATTTTCGGATTGAACGGGATCAATCTGGATGGCTCCGGTGAAGTCGTAAAATCGGATCATGGATCGTATCTGAATCCCAGGATCAATTTTGTTTATTATCTTACTGGAAACACCCAATTCCGTCTGGGCTATGGTAAAACGGCCAAAGCGCCCCCCATCAGTATGTTGTATCCAAATCCTGTCTACTTTGATATAGTTGATTCCATGTATTTCGACCCGACCAATGAGCAGAATCGCCTCGCGGTGGTCAGCACATATATTCAGGATCGCACAAATGAAAATTTAAAAGCATTTACGCACAGCAAATATGAAATGAGCGTTGATCAGAGAATTGGTTTTTTCGGTCTGTCCTTAACCGGATTCTATGAGCGTATGCACGACGGATTTGAACTCTCCGGGTACAATCCGATCATGTTTGAAAAATATTCGTATCCAAACTGGCCTGACACGGATGAGGCGGTTGCAAGGGATACTCTCATTTTGGATTACAGAACGCCGATCAACTCCGTTGAATCGATCACACGGGGCCTGGAACTGGCAGTGACCAGTAAAAAAATACCATATATCAACACAACCATGCGAATCGATGCCGCTTTTCATTCAACAAACAGCTGGTGGCAGGATAATTATTATGATTATTCAACAACTCAGAGATTTGACCAAAACCTGGGAGAGAAAATAATTCCATTTTGGAAGCCCGTAAGCAAGCAGGCAGAAGAATTAATCATACATTACCGGTTCGATACCGTTGTGAAACCTCTCAAATTATGGTTTACGCTTGCAGTGGAGCAAGTAGCGGTGGAGAAAGATAAATATATCGGTCTGGAAGATTCACTTGCCGCGGGGTTTGTTAAGAGCGACGGTACGATCTACATGATTCCTGAGGAGGATATGGGTAATCCGGAATATGAATCGATCCGACGCACCTATGCTGATTATTATTTTATCACGGAAAGTAAGCCGAATCTTTGGCTGGTAAATTTGAGGGTGAGTAAAGAATTATGGCCGGGTTCTGAATTATCGTTTTTTGTAAATAACCTGTTTAATTCTCAGCCTTTATACAAGCGTGACAGAGTTCCTAGCGGTTCCCTATCCTATATACGAAGAAATCCCGAGATTTTTTACGGGGTAGAGTTGAGTGCGGTAGTGGATGATTTTATTGATTATATAAAAAGATATTAGGTAAAAAATATGAATTTTTATTTAAAAAATCGAACAGTAAAAGGTCTGCTGATATTTGGCCTGATAATCTCCCTGAATACATGCCAGGAGAGTATTACCCATACTGAAACCGCGCAGTTTGCGGTACAGGTTTCAGTGTCTGATACCTCTTATGTGACTAAAGGTATCACTCAGGATATAAAAGTAATCGGGGCGAATGTGCAGCTTTTTTCGGTTAACTACAACGTTTCCTATCAGGCGTGGACAGACGGCCGGGGTATTGCCGTGATAGATGGGATGGTTCCCGATTATTATAATATCAGCGTCCAGATGACATACCCGGAAGATACGGTAAATGTATATCTGGGTTTTACTCAGGAAATATCTTTAGTTGGCAGCATGGCTTCGCAGAAACTACAAGGAAGCGGCGACACCGTATCATTAATTCTGAAACCGGTTCCAAGAGTTTCTCTGATTCTCAGTGAAATATATTATAACGGAGCTCTGCCACCACCCGGATATTATTTTCACGACCAGTTCACTGAGATCTATAATAACTCTGCCGTGGTGGAGTATCTTGACAATTATGTAATCGGTAATTCCGTTTACGGCTACCGTGATGATCCGGAATTCGTGCATTTTGATCACTTGTATAAATTCCCGGGCAACGGAACTGATTATCCGGTTGAGCCGGGACAGATTAAACTGATCGCCCAGGACGCCATAAACCATCTTGAATACAATGAGAATAGCCTGGATCTGTCAAATGTAGATTTTGAATACTATAACCGTCTGTCTAATGACGTTGACAATCCTTTTGTTATAAATATGATTCAGGTGCATCATGAATTTGGCATTGATTTCCTCTATTCGGTTAAAAACGATGCTATTGTTCTCGCGAAACTGGAGCCTGATGACGTGCTGACCTATGACGAGAAGGGACACATTCTTGTCCCTAAAGCCAAAATTGTTGATGGGGTCGAATATAAGGAAGATCTCACCAACTACGAGTTTAAACGCCTGTCGGATGACATCGACGCGGGTCTGACCGGTGGCATGCAAATGTACCAGGGTAAATCGATTGCCAGAAAAGTTTTTAAAGTAATCGACGGGCAAAATATTTTAATGGATAATAATAACAGCAGTCTTGATTTTCGGGTGCAGCTGAGACCAACGCCCGGGTCCACGGATTAGGAGATTTGATGCGTATCAGAGGATTTATAATCATTTTCATAATAACAAGCGGGGTTCTATCCGGACAAATTCCTGACGCTGATCCGGAAACCGTCTGGAATTATCAGCCTCAGTTGATGGATTCGATACATCATCAGTCAAATTTTTATGATTTTGCCGATAATCCCGCCGCTCTCTATGAAGACGCAAAATCAAAAATGCTTATGATGGGGCAGAACACACAGCTCTATTCGGGTGGATATCATTTGCCATTTAGTCCTGAGAGAATCAATGATCAAAATTACACGGTGTTAACCGTTTATCCGCTAAGTGAAAATGATTTGTTTAAGGGATATTTTGGCTATAATTCCAGGATCGATTCTGATGTGCTATGGGCGGATCAGAGTCGCTGGCTTGAAGTAAATCCGTTTATTTTAGGGGACAGCAGCAAGGGTGATTTCAAACTGAATGGTCTTTTCTGGTCGGCTGAATGGGCGCATCGCTATTCTGAAAATTGGCTCACAGGCGTTGGCTTTTTTTACAACGTGGACGAACGATTGAAACAGGTGTTTCCAAAACCGCTTAATAAACACAGGGATATTCGCATAAAATCTGGTGTTCAGTACTCGGAAAAGAACTGGAAATTAGGATTTACATACCACTATGACAACGCTCAGGAAAAAGTGGAGCTCTCGCGATACAATCTCGATCAACAGCTTACGCCGACCATATACAAATTCAGATATTCAGATTTGCCTGTGATCATGCGCGGAAAAACCTCGGAAGAGAGAGAAGTGAACTTCCGGACACACCGGTTTGGTCTTCAGCTGAATTCAGTTTTCGACAAGATAAACATATTGATCTCGGCTAACTATTCGACTAATCACAGTGAAGTGTTCGACGGCGGTACACAGCGGGTGCTGCAGGGTGAGTTCGACGTGGAGTCTCTATCTACAGAAATGCGGCTGTTGTACAGATGCTCACTATGGGATAGTTATCTTAATTACAAATTTTATTATAGCAATTTGACATCCTACCACCCCGATTTCGGGATGACTGTATTAAAGGAACCATCAGCCACTCAAAACCTGCAGACTGGTGTGAAGCTTAATATTGTCAACCGGTTGTCATTGTATTTTGATTTAATCTACAGTCATTTCTGGGATACCAGAGAAGATCTGATGACAGAAAATTACTGGCGGTATCAGATATATACATACGGGTTCCGTTCCGGCGCGGATTATCAGATAAATAACCGGTGGGAATTAGGTTTATGGGGTGGTGTGAGTATTTATGACGCTAAAAATCTGGATGACAGCAATCAGGCATATACAGACTATTTTGACGTTCTGTACAGACAAAAACTGGAATATTATGTTTCCGGAAATATGGAAATAATATCCGGGGCGCGGATCATATTTCATTATCTGCCTTTACTCGATGTAGAAGCCGTTTCACAATATTATACGCATTTGGCGGATGATCATTTTAGTTCGGGAACGCACAGAGATTTTTGGGCAATGTCGTTAAGATTAAAATTATATGTTTTTTAGGAATACAGAATGAACGGAATGAAGAACGGTATTTGATGCAGCAGATACAAAAAACGAAGCAGGAGAATCTTGCTTCACAAATCGTGTCACAATTCACAGGAGGTAATGCATGAAACGTTTTGTACTATTTGCATGGGTATTCTTTTCCCTTGGGATGGTCTATGCTCAGACAGAGGTAAATATCCTTGCGGAAATGGATGATCCCAGAGTGATTGGGATGACCAGTACTTTTTTTGTCTCCCAGAATGAAGGCTGGATGTTTGGAACAGACGCGCGTATTTTCTATACGGATGACGGCGGCAATACCTGGATTGAGCAGAGTTATGTAGCCGGCGCGGACACTACTTTCAGAGACGCGTATTTTATTGACAACATGACGGGATGGCTCGTTGGCGATGACGGTATTATCTGGAAAACCACCGACGGAGGAGAAGTATGGATTTCACAAACTTCCGCGGTGACTAATGAGACGCTTTACAGTATTTCTGCTGTTGACGCGAACACCGTTTATGCGGCCGGCGGCGGAAGTTCATATGGAATAGTATTAAAAACCACTGACGGTGGATCAAACTGGGGACTCGTTGTGGACGGCGCGCCCAAGTATATTTACGGTATCTACGCATTTGACGCGGAACGCGCGTTTGCAGTAAGCGGCGGAACCGACGGCGCGGTGCATTATTATGATGCCGATAGCCTGAAATGGGTCTCACAGCCGCTGCCTGTTCCTCCTTTGGCCGCCAGCGCGAGACAGTATGACTGCAGCGGATCACCTGATGGTGTTGGATATTCTTTCGGTTACTCAGGCGCGGTTTATAAAACGTCTGATTATGCCAAAACGTGGGAAAATGTTGGTGTTTTAAATGGCGGGTTTGAACAGTTCCGCTGTGGTAAAGCTATTGACGCTGATAATGTATGGGCCGGTGGGACAAACGGTATGTTCTGTTATTCTCAGGACGGAGGCGCCAGCTGGGATACGCTGAGTTTTCCAACGAAAACCACCATTGAAAGCATTAATGTGTTCGATGTTGACAATTTTAATGCATTCGCTTCTTATAACCAGGCATTCAGCACAACCGACGGCGGCCTCAATTTCACGCCGATTTTTACATGGCCAAGCGTATCTTATTATGCGATAGATGCAATTAACGCCAATGATATTATCGCTGTTACCTATCAGGGCGGAGATGTTACACGCAGTTCTGACGGTGGACAGAACTGGTCATATCCTATCAACACCACAAAAGCAAGCAGCGTGAAAGATGTGACTTTTGTTGATGATAATGTCGGATTTTTTGTTGCTGCAGACGGATATATTGGAAAATCGACCGATGGCGGAGCGTCCTGGGAATTGAAAGATAACAGTCTGTTCGGCGTGTCCAATAAATACTACCATTTTGTCTTTTTCAAGGACGCCTTGAATGGTTTTGCAGGTGGGAGCAGCGGAGCACTGCAGTTTACTCACGATGGCGGTGAAACATGGACTGAAGGATACGCAGAAGCCAGTTTTACAATTTATGACGGGATGTATCTGAATGATTCTACAGGTTTTGCCGTCGGTTCCAGCGGTAAAATATGTAAGACAACCAAAGGCGATACAGGCTGGGCGGAAGTGATTGATTTTGGTACTATGAATATGCGGAATATTGTATTTGTAAATGAAACTACCGGATTTATCGTTTCCTCAAACGGCTTCATATTTAAGACCACCGACGCGGGCGATTCCTGGGTGGCAGCTGATACGTTGGAAAATCTGAACGCGATTGACGATGTTCCCGATCTGTACGCGATTAGTTTTGTAAACGAATCAACCGGATTTATCTGCGGTGAAGACGGCGCATTTTATATGACTGCGGATATGGGTGAATCATGGGAACAGATATCTGTACCGGACGATCTTTTGACTAACACGCTCCAGGGTATGGACTGGGTAAATGAAACTACCGGTTTTATCGTTGGGCAGGACGGGATTATCATAGGGGTTGAAATTGTGACTTCAATAGATGATCCGAAATCAATCAGGCCGGTATCAGTAAAACTTTATCCGAATTATCCAAATCCGTTTAACCCGACCACGACAATTAAGTATGAACTCGATATGGCCGGATCAGTCGAACTGGTTATTTATGATATACAGGGAAGAAAAGTTCGCACGCTGGTAAACAGCAGTCAGAGAGCGGGCAGCCATAAATCCACATGGGACGGAAGAAACGAAATGGGCGCCAGAGTCAGCAGCGGTGTTTATGTTTATAGTCTCAAAGTAAATTCTATGGCGCAGACAAGAAAAATGATTCTGATTAAATAACAAAATGACGGTAATTTTTTAATCTGCAATGATTCAAAAGTGGCGTCGTCAACTCGGAGACGCCACTTTTATAATCAAAAATTTCATTATGCAACCGTTATCAGAAGTGGAGTTTAGAATGATCAAACAATGGTTAACTATTGTTATCCTGTTTCCATTTTTTCTGGCACAGGCAAACGCGGAAACGAGTATATTTCCTCCCTCAAAAAAGGGCAGTACCGCTTTTGCGATCGTCATCGATACTGAGACATTTCAGAAAGCAGAAGCAGCAGTGATAAAATACAGAGATGCTGTTGAGTCAGACGGTCTGGCTGCCTATATCGTTGCGGATAATTGGGAAACACCTGATCAGGTTCGTGAAGAAATACTGAAATTATATGCAAAGAGTCCAAAATTGGAGGGAGTGGTACTAATTGGAGAAATTCCGGTTGCGATGATCCGCGATGCTCAGCACATGACATCCGCGTTTAAAATTGATCAGCAAAATGCCAGATATTCAATGCTCAAAACATCGGTTCCGTCTGATCGGTTTTATGATGATTTTGATTTAAAATTTGAATATATCGGCCAGGATAGTTCAAACAAGTTATTACACTACTATTCACTAAAACCCGATTCGCCGCAAAGGGTTGATTCAGATATTTACAGCGGCCGTATCAAAGCGCCTGTCAACGATGATACTAAATTTGAAATAATAGCGAGATACCTGAACAGAGTTGCTGATCAAAAAAAAGAGAATGATATAATCGATCAGGCAATGGTCTTTGCTGGTCACGGGTATCATTCTGAATCTCTGGATTCATGGTCATCAAATCTTCTCAGTCTAAGAGAACAATTTCCGGATCTTTTTACGCCGGGAAACAATCTAAAATATTATTTCCATAGCATGAGCCGAGGCCTTAAAGACGTGATTCTCAGGGAAATGCAGAATCCTGACCTGGATCTGGCCATTTTTCATGCCCATGGAGCGGATGATACTCAATATTTACTGGGGCTTGAGCCATCAGAATCAATAAATCAGAATGTTGAAGCGATCAAACTATTTCTGCGCAGTAAATTACGGCAGGCGAAAAACAGAGGACAGTCTGTAGAAGAAGCACAGGAGTATTACCGTGAAAAGTACGGCATACCTCTTCCCTGGTTCGAGGGAGTGTTTGTTGATTCAGTCATTCTTGCGGATTCGGTGATGAGCGCGAGAATGGATATCTATAGCACAGACATCGAAAAAATAAATCCGGGCGCAAAACTGATTGTTTTTGACGAATGTTTTAACGGAGCTTTTATAAATTCGGGATATATATCAGGAAAGTACGTTTTTGGAAATGGAAAGACTGTCGCGGGAGTGGCAAACTCGGTAAATGTACTTCAGGATTTATGGGCTGATGAGTTAATCGGTTTATTGTCTCAGGGTGTTAGATTGGGTTACTGGCAAAAAACAAAAAATTATCTCGAATCTCATATCATTGGAGATCCCACCTTTCATTTTAGCGATGTATCAGACAAGAAACTGAATCGCTTACTGGTTGAAAACGAAAATAATATAAAATTTTGGAATAAGTTAAGAAAGAGCGATCAGATACCGCTTAGAAATCTGGCTGTTGCTAAGTTATTCAAGCTGGAGGGCGCTTCATTTGAGCAGGATTTAATCGAGATATATAATACCGATCCTTCTTTCAATGTTCGTATGGAAGCGCTAAAATGTCTTGCCGTGCTCAGAACGGATAAATTTGAAGAAATTATGTTCAAATCTGTCAATGATCCGGCTGAATTTATCCGCCGTGTCAGCGTCACATGGATGGGAGATATAGGCAGATCATCTTACTTACCCGTATTATTAGAAAAACTTATCACGGACCCGTCAAAAAGGGTTCGATTTAATGCCAAATCGGCGATTGAGAAAATTAATCCCGAGGAAGCGATCACTGTTTGGGAGTCGATCGCAAAATCAATGCCGCAAACGGAATCCAGTGAAGCTTCTTTTCAATTAGTGAGCAACTCGTTAAAATATACGGTCAAGAGGTTAAATGAAGAGCTGATTACCGAGATTAAAGACGACGAACTCAAGTTAAAAAAACGGCTAACCGCCGCGCGTACGTTCAGAAATTACAGATTTCATCAGGCAATTCCGGAAATGATCGATGTTATTAAAGACCCTAGGTCGCCGATTGAGCTGCGGGTGACTCTTCTTGAGGCACTGGGATGGTTTGGTTACAGTCAGGATCGTCAAAATATCGTCAATTTTTGCGGGAAAATCATATCAGACGCGGAAGCGCAGGAAGAATTAAAGATAATGGCGCTAAGGACCAAAAACAGGATTACCGAGGGGGCAAACAATCCGGTGACGCCTTAAAGAACTAAATTTACAATATCATTCAAGTCATAAATTGGGAAATTAGTTAAAGATGAGAAAATATAATTTTATCCTTCTGATTACTTTTCTGGCCGGTTCGCTTTTCGCTTCGGAGCCATTGGATGTAAAGGAATTTACTTTAGATAACGGCTTGCAGGTATATCTGTATGAGATGCATACCACGCCGATTATCATCAGCAATTTATATTACCGGGTCGGATCACGTAATGAGAATGTGGGCATTACCGGTATTTCGCATGTTTGCGAGCATATGATGTTCAAAGGAACCGGTAAATTCCAAAAGGGAGAAGTGGCAAAAGTTATAAAACGTAACGGAGGCGTTTTTAACGCGTTCACATCAACCGATATGACTATGTACTTTGAGCAGATGCCTAAAAACAGGATTGATATCGCTTTGGAAATAGAATCTGATCGAATGATGAACAGCATCTTTGATCCGGACGAATTCCTCAGTGAGTTGGAAGTTATTAAAGAAGAACGGCGCATGCGTACGCAGGATAACGCGGATGCATTGCTCGGTGAAGAAATGAACGCTGCCTTCTTTAAAAGTCATCCCTACCGCTGGCCTGTTATCGGCTGGATGAACGATCTGGATAATTTAACCAGAGAACAGGCGTTTCAATATTATCAAACCTACTATACTCCAAATAATGCGATTCTGGTTCTTGTGGGTGATTTTGAAACAGAAGAAATGATAAAAAAAGTCAAATATTACTATAATGATATACCAAAAGGACCTGAGATCCCTAAACTGAGCATTGAAGAACCGCAGGTCATCGCGGAGAAGGAAGTTTCTTTGCGTCGGTCCGAGGTTAAAAACCCCGGTGTATTGGTTTATCTACCGGGGATAGATTTAACACATCCTGACAGGGCGGCGCTCACTCTGGGACGCAGTATTCTTTTAAGCAGTTCGAACGACCGGTTATACAAGAGATTGGTTTTGTCCAGAAAGGCAAGTTATATCAGGATAGGTTTAAGCGGTGGCCTGGAAGCAAAACCGATTACGTTAAAATTTGATGTTTTACCCGGTTCTGACAAAGATGAAAATTTGAAAATTTTCATGGAAGAAATCGACAGGTTAAAAAATGAGCTGGTAAGCGAGTATGAACTTGAAAAGGAAAAAAACCGTTATCGCGCCAGTGAATTCCTGAATAAACTCAAAGTGTCAGAAGTAGCCAACCGCATTGGCAATTATGAGTTTTATGCTGGAGATTACCGGGAATATGACCGCTACATGGATGAAATTAAAAACATGACTCAGGAAAAAATCAGAGATACTTTTCAAAAGTATTTCGATCTAAATACAGCAACGATAGGGGTGATCATACCTGATTCAAACGTGATCACTATTGCTGCCACGACTAAACCTGAAAAATCATCGCGGCTGGAATCGGATGAATATGGTGATGATGATGAAGATGAGAATGGGAATGATGAGAACGGGGATAGTGATGTTTCGGTAACATCGGAAAGAGAAGATGATTCATTTGCAATCGATGATATTATTCGTCCTAATCCAGTTGGCAAAAGGATCAAAGAAGGGCGGCTTGATAATGGTATTAGAGTATTTCTAATGGAAGATCATCTCGCTCCTTATATAAGTCTTATGGGTGAAACATACATCGGTAACACCACGCTTAATGATGTCAAGCCGGATCTGGGATCTATAACTTTGTCGGTTATGAACCGCGGGACAAAAACAAAAACATATCAGGAAATACAGGACCGTCTGCATTTCCTGGCGGCGAGTGCCATGGTCGGCGGCGGGGACGAATCAATTATCTTCTCAGCGAACGGCTTGACCGACAAATTTGAAGAAGCGCTGGATATCATGAAGGAAAAGTTGTTTGAACCAAGTTTCCCTGCCGACCAGCTCGAATTAATCAAAAAACTTACTACAAATAAACTGCTTCAGGTGGAAAAACAGGCCGGATGGATTGCCAGTAAAGAACTATACAAACAGATTTATGACGGGCATCCATACAGCAGATTTGCATCCATGAACGCGGAAGCTATCGGAAATATAACCCGTGATGATGTTCTAGAGTATTACCAGAAATATGTCCACATGGATAGCACATTTATCGTAGTTGTCGGTGATTTTAAAAATGAACAAATGTGGGAGCTATTAAACAGAAAATTCGGGTATTTTGCAAAACAAGGAGCGGTGATTGAAGATTATCCTCATCAAAAACCAATAGGACAGACAAAACTTATAGTCATCAATAAACCTGAAAATACACAGTTAACCATACGAATAGGACATGGGACTTTGGAAAAAGGAGCTGCTGACTATGAAATTTGCGATCTGGCAAATCATATCCTCGGTGGCAGTTCGCTAACGAGCCGTCTGGGTAAAAATATACGTGATAAACAGGGTCTTGCATACGGGGTAAACAGCAGAATCAAATCCAGAAAGCATGGAGGGGCCTGGTTTATTGAATCAAAAACGGCTCCTGAAAACGGTGGTCAGCTTGTGGCTTCCGCTTTACTGGAAATGAAAAGAATGCAGGATGAACCAATATCGGATGAGGAACTTACCGATGTTAAAAAATATCTTTTAAGCATTATGCCTATGATCATCGAAACGCCTCAGGATCTGCAGAAAGAAATATTCCAACAAATCAGGTACAATAAGGCTCCGGGTGAACTGGATAATTATTTTGATATCATAAATGCAATAACAAAAGAAGATATTTTACGAATTTCGAAGGAGTATTTTCATCCTGATAAAAGTGTCATTGTTGTGGCTGGTCCGATTGAAGATGATGAATTTTTACGACAGTTTGAAGTCGCTTCGGAAAACTTGAAACTGGATCTAAAACTGAATTAAATGTTTCCGGCAATATTTGAGAAATAACAAAGGAACAAAGTTATGGAATACGTGGTCGAATGCAAAAATTTGACGCATTATTACGGGAAAAAACTCATATATGAGAACATGAGTTTTAATATCAAAAAGGGCAGTATTTTCGGTCTGCTCGGTAAGAACGGCACCGGCAAAACCACCACTATTAATATTCTTAATGGTTATCTGAAACCGGCCGCCGGGCAATGTCTCATTTTTGGCGAAGACTCTCAGAAACTCCCGCCCCGGACAAAAGCAAGAATCGGGTTTTTAATGGAGGGGCATATTCAGCACAATTTTATGAATATTTATCAGATCGAGAAATTCTATTCGCACTTTTTCCCTGAGTGGAAAAAAGAAGCCTATTATGAATTGATGTCCAAACTTGAAGTTGAACCGGATCAGAAGTTGTCAACAATGTCCTGCGGGCAACGTTCACAGGTAGCGCTGGGTCTGATTCTGGCGCAGAATCCGGATCTGATGATTCTTGATGATTATTCCATGGGGCTGGATGCGGGCTATCGGCGGTTATTTCTGGATTATCTGAACGAATATGCCAAAGCGGAAAATAAAACGATTTTTATCACATCTCATATTATTCAGGACCTGGAAGATTTTATTGATGATTGTGTCATTCTGGATTATCGCGGTGTGCTACTTTCATCGGGTGTAAAAGAATTCAGGGATGGTTTCAAAAAATACAGAATCACCCTGAATTCACCAAATTCAGTACAACTGGTTAAAGATGAAGTAATCAAAAACTTCGAAATTATAAAAGATCATTGCACAATTTATACTTACAGTGTCGAAGATGACATCAAAAATTATCTGAAAAAAAGCGGAATCCAATATGATAATTTTACTGAAGTTACTATGACTTTGGAAGATGCCTTTATCGGGTTAACGGGAAAATACTAGGAGTTCAAATGATTAGAGCATTAATATTTAAAGAATGGTTAAAAATTCGCTGGGCTTTTCTGGCGATTTTAATTTTCTCGGTTCTGATTCTGGTTATGATTGCATTAAATATTGCTTATGATATGAGAATGATGACACCCAAAAACAGCTGGTATTATGTGATTTTCCGCCATCAGATATTCTATTCATCCATATTGGCAATTCCGCTGATTTCGGGGTTTATTCTGGGTATTGTTCAATTCTATCCGGAAATAAACGCCAGCAGATTAAAACTCACTCTGCATCTGCCAATGAAAACAAATACGATTTTGCTTACCATGGTGGCGATCGGGGTGGCCATGTTATTGATTATTTATCTCACTACTATGACAATTGTCTCCGCAATCACCCTGAATTTCTATCCAATGGAAGTGTTCGTAAGTCTGTGGATCACCACGGCGGCATGGTTCCTCGCGGGACTGGTGATCTATCTTGCCACGGGTATGATTTTCGTTGAACCGAGATGGTGGCAGAGAATATTTATGATGATAGTATCGGCGGGATTTGTAAGCACACTGCTTATCTCTCCGAGCAATGGCGGGTACAATCAATACGAACACGCGCTGCCGCTATTTACTCTCTTCAGCATATTCTATATCATTTCCATTTTATATTCAGCTGATCGTTTTCGAAAAGGAGTTAGATAATGTTAATAAAATTAAGTCGCTGGCTGCTTATTGTCATTGTTGTAATTGTAGCCTCCATATATCTGCCGCAGCTTTACTGGCTGATCTTTAGCGAAAGAACAAGCGCGCCGATGGTCAACTACAGCCCGGTTATTGAAAAGTTTATCATCGGTAAAAGTGATGGTAAATCATTTAACTGGTATGATTCAGATAACAAACAATATACACGAGAGGAGACCGATCCGCTGCTTCCTTTCATGAATTATCGTCTTCTTGCCGCAAAAAGTATTATGCCCGATTCTGTTGCCGGCATTAAGGTTGAACTGGATGATGTCCGAAAAAATAATTTTATGCAGAGATTTCGCCCGTATCAATTCAGCGCGCCCCAGATTCAGGTATACCCTATGTTTGAATCAAAGCCGCCAAGACTAAAACTGGAGATGCCCGATATTTTCTTCCGGATGACAAACCGAATGGATGTTCTTAACTGCACAACCAATGAAGTTGATGAAGAAATCTCTGATTCATTTAATCAGGCCCTTTCCGAAAAGGGATTCACTTTTCCCTGTAAGCGGATTTTTGGAAATCCCACGACCAGAAAACCTTTTGACGAAGGCTATTTTCTGATAGACAATAATGATGATTTCTTCCAGATAAAAATGATTAAAGGAAAGCCGTCTTGCGAAAATACGAATTTTCCTGATGATCTGAAGATCAAACAGTTTTTTCTTCAGGAACAATCATTAAAAGAGTTCTATGGCTATCTCGTTTCTGAAGATAACAGGTTCTATTTTTTAACATATGATAATTATCGCCCTCAGCAATTACCCATAGATGGCTATGATCCTGAAACCGATCAGATTGTTGTCGTAGGCAATCTTTTCTACCGGGTTGTTTCCGTAGTTTCTGAAGATCATATCAAAACTTATGTCATGAACAGGGAATATGTACTTATAGATACTTATGAAGAATCCTGGCCCGGAAAATCTGAATCAAGTGCGGCTCTTGCCGGAGCGTATATTTTCCCGTTTACCCTTGATTTGGATACTTTCAGCAGTATGTATCTTGATTTTAATATCGAATCAATCAGCATAAAAAGTATTGGTCTGAATATTGTACTGATTCTCATGACGATTTTTCTTTATCGACGCCGGAAAATAAATATGGGTAGTTCGCTAGGCGACATTCTGGTAGTGCTTATCACGGGGATCTATGGATTCCTGGCAATTCTGATACTCGAAAAGAGTGACAGGTAACTAATCATCGATTTAGGGAGTTGGAATTATGGCTAGAAAAAAGAAACAATTAAACACTTACCGCATTATCCTGCAATGGACAATTGTGGTTTTGTTGGGATATATGGTTGTGCGCTTGTTTACCGACCAGAATTATATAGCTGACTTTGAAGCATACTGTCCGTTTGGCGGGATGCTGGCATTCAGCAGTTTTATAGTAAACAACACGCTGGCCTGCAGTATGACGGAGACACAAATCTTCATGGGACTAGGCTTGCTTGCAGGTGTGATTATTTTTAGCAAGCTTTTTTGCAGCTATATATGTCCCATAGGCACGTTTACGGAATGGCTGGGTAAAATCGGCGATAAATGGAAAATGCGTTATACTATCAAAGGTATGGCAGACAGAATTCTCAGGGTTTTGAAATATGCGCTGCTGTTTGCCACATTTTATTTTACGGTCAGCGCGAGTGAACTGTTTTGTCGTGAATATGATCCTTTTTATGCCATTTTCAGCGGATTTGGCCATGATGTTTTCCTATGGTACGCGATTCCCGCTGTTGCGATAATGATTTTGGGCGCGATATTTATTCGCCAGTTTTGGTGCAAATATTTGTGTCCGCTAGGCGCCGCCACCAATATTTTCACAAATGTCATTATGTTTGTCGCGGTGTTGGCGGTATATTTTATATTGTTGGCATTTAATCTCGAGATTAGCTGGGTTTGGCCTTTAGCGGTTATCTCGATTCTTGGTTATTTGATGGAAACCACCCGTCTTCAGGGTTGGGTGTTTCCGGCGCTGAAAATTACCCGCAATGTTGATACCTGCACAAATTGCAAAAAATGCGATAAAGCCTGCCCAATGGCGATTGATATTTCAAGTGTCGAAACTGTTAATCATATTGATTGTCATTTATGCGGCGATTGTATCGTTTCCTGCCCGGAAAAAGAAGTTCTGCAAATAAATAAACGGGAAATCCGCTGGGCGCCGGCATCAGCAACTATTGTTCTTATCGCTGTGGGAATTTTCCTTGCATCAACAGTCGAGCTTCCAACTATAAATGAACGGTGGGGTAGCGAAAATCAAATAAGTCAGGCGGCAATTTTTTCTCAGGCAGGTTTAAAAAATATCAAGTGCTTCGGCAGTTCCTCGTCATTTGCCACAAAAATGAAAAAGGTAGATGGGGTTCTGGGAGTAGAGACTTATGTCCAATCCCATTCTGTCAAAATATTTTATGATAAAGACAAACTGAGCGAAGAAGATGTAAAAAAATCTGTATTCAGTCCCACACGTACTCTGCTTCGTAATCCGGATGCATCAGTTGCGATGCTGTCCTCGGTTGATCTTGGGATAGAAAAACTATTTGATACATACGATTCATTTTATTTGACGCAGCAGCTCCGTCAGACAGAAGGTATTATGGGTTTTGCGACAGAATTTGGTGAACCTGTACACGCTAGTATATTTTTTGATGAAAGTAAAATAACTCCCCAGCAGATTAAAGCAGTCATTGAAAAGCCTGAAGTTACATATACAACCAAGGGAAAAGAATATACTCAGAGTCTGAAATTCGGAGTGGCTTATATCTCAGATGAAGTAAAAAAAATGAGCAGACTTGATTTTATGCGTGAAATGTTTTCACCATTTGACATCAGTTTTAATGAATATACAACTTACAGTCCCGATATGATTTCGGTTTATGAGATCCCGATGCCTCAGGCCATGAATCCTGCCCTAAGAAGCAGTATTATGTCTTTGGTGAGCCATATTTCGACGGATAGCATGATTGTACGGTTTGAAACAGTATATAAAGATAAACCATACGCGAATGTTTATTTTGTAAATGAAAAAGTAAGCGAAAGCGATTTGTTTTCCATAATTACCGCGGATACGCTGACGGTACATTACTCGAATGGCAAAACCGGTCAGAAACTGAATCCTTTCAAATTCCCGGAAAAGGGGACAATCGTTACAAAGAATTGATAAGACGTTTGTGATCAAATAGAAGTAGATGGCAGGTGGTCAGGCAGAATTGCTTCAATATATCTAAATTGTAAATTTGTACCTGGTCGCCTGCTGTTTTTATTATAAAAATTTATGACACATAAGATATTATTGGAATCTGATTTGAATTTAAAATTCTTGAAATCAGGAACTACATGACAAAATGCCGCGGTTAAATATTTTCATGGAGCGAAAGAGGATACGAGTGATTGTTCCGTTCGGGTACACGAAAAAGCTTAATGAAAAAATAAAGTAAACCGGATGAATAAATAATAATACCGTCTAAGGATATTTAAATAAATTTTTTAACAGTTTGTTCGGCCATGCCTCTAAAATCTCCGCTTCAAAATTTCATTATCCCATTTATTTAAAATTCTCTTGAACAACGCAATCTTTATTATTATATTTCGCCATATAACGAAATGGAGTATTTATGAGAGTGATTGTCAAAACTTTTAAAGCCTTATCGGACAGCAACAGAATACGTATATTAAAAATGCTGGAAACAAGACCGCTTTGTGTCTGTGAAATAACATCGGTTCTTCAACTGGCGGCGTCTACGGTTTCAAAACACCTGTCAATCTTACGGGACGCCGAATTTATTATAGATGAAAAAGATGGCAAATGGGTAAATTATTATTTAAACACCCATCAGACAAACGAATATATCCGTCATTTACTGCCGTTAATCCGCACATGGCTGCCGGATGAGCAAACGATAAAAAATGATCAGAACAAAGTGAAAATAGTTAATAGAAACGATCTCTGTGGTGTTTGATATTTGTATATCAATACGGGATCAAACGAAATATAAAAAATTGGATTTAATATGAGCTGGAAAGATGAATATAAGAATCTTCTCTGGATTCTTGGTTTTTTTGCGTTCGCATATCTCATGCCGGTTAATGATCCTGTCTTTAGGACAGCGATTAATTCATCATTGGAATTAAGCAAATGGTATGCTCAGGAACACGTTATTTTGTGTCTTGTTCCCGCATTTTTTATCGCGGGTGTTATAGCGGTTTTTATAAGTCAGGCTGCTGTTATTAAGTATTTTGGCGCCAATGCCAAAAAATGGGTTTCATACGCGGTCGCGTCTGTTTCAGGAACCATCTTAGCGGTTTGTTCCTGCACAATTTTGCCGCTATTTTCAGGAATTCATAAACGGGGAGCGGGACTGGGTCCGGCCATTGCTTTTCTTTATTCAGGTCCGGCCATCAATATTTTGGCGATCATTCTCACAGCCCGAATTTTGGGTCTGGAACTTGGTATCGCCCGTGTTGTAGGAGCTGTTGTGTTTTCTGTTGTGATCGGTTTGATCATGCATTTTATCTATAGAAAAGAAGAAGCCGCTAAGGCTGATGCCCAATTGGCGATGCCGGAACCGGAAGAAGCGCGCCCGCTTTGGCAAACCTCATTTCATTTTTTTGTTCTGGTATTTATTCTTGTATTCGCGAACTGGGGAAAACCGGATACAACCTCGGGAATCTGGTACAATTTATTTCACTATAAATGGGTGATAACATCCTTTTTTGGTGTGCTTCTTGGTCTTTCGCTTATATATATATTAAAACTGAATAAATGGTACGTCATAGCCGGGATGACCCTGACTTTTGTATCATATATTCTTATACCGGATAATCCGATGATTCCTTTTATTGTCGGCATCATAGCTCTGAGTGTTATCATATCTGTCGTTCCCGGTGAACCGCAGGAATGGATGTCGGAGACCTGGGGATTTACCAAGCAGATTTTGCCGTTGCTTGCCGCGGGTGTGGTTGTGGCGGGTTTTCTTCTTGGTTCTCAAACAGGCGGCGCGGGAATCATCCCGAACGAATGGATATCCGGATTTGTCGGTGGCAATTCATTAGGGGCAAATTTTTTTGCTTCGATTGTGGGTGCATTTATGTATTTTGCCACTTTAACCGAGGTTCCGATATTGCAGGGACTCATTCAGGCGGGAATGGGCAAAGGACCGGCACTGGCTCTGCTGTTGGCCGGACCGGCGCTTTCTCTACCGAACATGCTCGTTATCCGCGGAGTGATTGGCACACAGAAAACAGCGGTTTATGTGTCCCTGGTTGTTATCATGGCTACAATAAGCGGCTTAATTTATGGGTCTATATTTTGACATGATAACAGGATTGACGAGATGAATTTAGGATTTAAATCAGAAACCAATAATTTTATATGTTAATCCTGTAATCGTGTCATAGAGAAGGTAAAAAAAATCTTGCTATATTTGACATGATAACAGGATTGACGAGATGAATTTAGGATTTAAATCAGAAACCAACAATTTTATATGTTAATCCTGTAATCGTGTCATGGAGTAGGTA
>JBFXGD010000037.1:0-25225 GCA_050178385.1 Calditrichaceae bacterium | reverse complement strand
CATTTTATTATTTCAATTTTATCATGGAGATTACCAATTGAAAATACTGGTTACCGGTGGCGCCGGATTTATAGGATCGAATCTGATCGACACGTTGCTCGGTCAGAATATGGAAATTGTTGCCGTTGACAATTTCGATGCTTTTTATGATAAAAACATAAAAGAGCGGAATATTAAACAGGCGATGGATTATCAGAATTTCCATCTTTACCGGACAGACATACTCGATCGTGAATCGCTGGAAAACATATTCAGAAAACATAATCCTGAAACGATAGTGCATCTGGCGGCGAAAGCAGGGGTGAGACCGTCAATTGATGATCCGGTAGGATATATGCAGACAAACATCGAGGGAACAACCAATTTACTCGAATTGTCAAAAATTCATAAGATCGGGAAGTTTATCTTCGCGTCTTCTTCATCGGTTTATGGTAACAATAAAAAAGTGCCGTTTTCAGAAAAAGATCCTGTGGATTTCCCCATATCCCCATATGCGGCTTCAAAGAAGGCCGGTGAACTCATTTGTTATAATTATCATCATCTTTATAATATGAATATTTTTGCGCTGCGTTTCTTTACGGTTTATGGTCCAAGACAGCGCCCTGAAATGGCAATTCACAAATTTACACGGTTGATTGATGAAGAAAAACCTGTGCCTGTTTATGGAGAAGGCATGCCGAGGAGAGACTTTACTTATATCACGGATATCATTGAAGGTATCAAAAAGGCCATACTGAATGTGAACGGATATGAAATTATTAATCTTGGAGAATCACAAACCATCAGCGTAAGCGATTTAATCACCGAAATTGAAAATGCTGTCGGCAAGAAAGCAAAAAGGGAGATTTTACCGATGCAGCCCGGCGATGTGATCGAAACATTCGCGGATGTCACAAAGGCAAAAAATCTTCTTGGCTATAAACCTTCGACCAGCATCAAAAAAGGGATATCCGGATTTACAGAATGGTATTTCAGCCAGAACAAAAAATAGAGATCGATAAAGATATTATCATCAGGACAGTTCTGAAAGATCTTCTGTTTTTCCCTCTGTTGTTTTTGTTAGAAACTGATTTTTACTCAGAGTCCGGTAAATCTCACTTGTTTGCAGAAGCTCAGTATGCGTGCCGATTCCTTCAATCACACCTTTGTTTAAAACCACTATTTTATTCGCGTTTGTAATGGTGGAGAGCCTGTGCGCGATAACGAGTACTGTTCGGCTTTCCAGTAATCTGTCGATCGCTTCCTGCACCAGCCGTTCCGATTCCGTATCCAGCGCTGATGTAGCTTCATCAAGAATTAAAATCGGCGGATTTTTTAGCAACGCCCGGGCGATAGAGAGTCTTTGTTTTTGGCCACCTGACAACCGTGTGCCCTTCTCACCTATATTCGAATCGAGTCCGTTCTCCAGATTTACGATAAACTCCCAGGCATTTGCGGCTTTTGCGGCTTCCACAATATCGTCTTCTCCGATATTTTCCAATCCATAGGCGATATTATACCTGACCGTTTCATTAAATAATATGGTTTCCTGAGTCACTATTCCCATTTTTTTCCGTAATGAATGCAGCGTCATGTTCCGAATATCGATTCCATCCAGAGTAATTTTACCCTCAGTATATTGATAAAAACGGGGTAACAGATTCACCAGCGTCGTTTTACCCGATCCGCTGTGACCGACAAAAGCGACCATTTCGCCTTTTTGGATCGTCAGATTAATATTTTTTAAAACATTGTCTCCGGATTCATTATATCTGAATGAGACATTCTCGAGTTTAATATTATTCTTGAACTCTTCATACTGAATTGCGTTCGGTTTTTCATAAACTTCAGGCTCCGAATCAATGACCGCGAAGATTCGTTCGGCCGCGGCAAGTCCAGTCTGGATCGTGTTATTAATTCCTGAAAGTTCTTTCAGCGGCTGGAACATCGTAAACAGAAAAACGAGAAAACGAATAAAATCCTCCGCGGAAAGTCCCTGACTCGAGTAAACAAGATTACCGCCGTACCATAGCAGAAAGACAAGAATAGATACCTGAAGCGTTTCATTTACCGGCGAAGTCGCATAATTCATTTTCTGCGCGCGAAAATACTTCAGGAAATATTCTCTGTTGGCATTTTCAAAATTTTTTTCTTCTCGTGGCTCATTCGTAAATGCCTTTACTATACGAATTGCTGAAACGGCTTCCTGAAAAGTTGACACCACATTGCCGATCTGTTTAAAAACACGCCTGCTCTTGCGGCGCATACTCTGACCGATTTTTACAATCACGTACGCGCTGATCGGGATAATTGTAAGTGTGATCAATGACAGCTTCCAGCTGATTAAGAATAAAATGACAATATTGCTGATGATCTGTATGGGAAAAAGAATCATATTACTGAAGCTTTTATCCAAAACCGAATTAACCGCGTTGACATCGTTAAAAACAACCGATGTCAGATCACCGCTGTGTCTTTTTTCAAAATATGATAATGGAAGCCGAAGCAAGGTTTTATGCAATTTATTTCTGATATTCACTACAATATTTATTTCAATAAAACTCAATAATACCCTGCGGCCGTACTGTGTAATATTTTTCAAAAGGAATGAGAGAAAAATGACAAAACATACCGCAATAAGCGTGTCGGCGCGATCATCCTGGATAAGTACGCTTTTAATATACAGATTCATCTTATCATAGATACTCAGATTGGCTCTTAATCCAAGCATATTCTTGATTTTATCCTGCTTTTGTTCGGATGGAATTATGGATGTATCCACATTTCCGGACTGAGTGTTTTCAACTGATTCCACCTTATCCGGAGCAAACAACTCTCGCATAAAATCCACTGAAATCCACAATGAAAGATTGTTAAAGCCCACATAAAGCAAGGTCAGGAAGACAGCTAAGATGATGTGCTTCCAGTATGGTTTCATGAATGCTAATATTTTAAAATATAATTTCATCTCTGCTCTTTAATATTCATTTTTGTATAAAAAAATTAAGCATTGTTATTCAGCTAATACGGGAATCCATTTTTTTATAATGTCAGCCGCTCTTTTTCCCGCTTGACCGTCAAGCTTGTCATAAATAATGTCATTGGCTTTCCGGCGTTGTTCACTTTTGTCCCCGGGAGCTGATAACCCTTCTTCAATAGCGCCTTTCAACTGCGCGCCATTATCAATCTTTATACTTATATTCTCAAGGATGTCAAATATTTCAGGCACGCTTCTTTTTGCCTTATTGACGCTAAATGTGACTATAGGGCGATCAAGCGCGCAAAATTCAGCGATTATTGAACTTACGTCTCCAACTAATAAATCTGAGATCGCAAGATACGGCAAAATATTCACATCTTCTATAAAATAGATATTTTTTAACGACTTTAGTCGATTCACATATTTTTTTGATGTCCAGGCGTGTACTGTAACAAGAACATTATATACTTTTGAAATTCCATCCAGTTCATTAATCCACTTTTCAATAGCAGACATACCCGATGCGTCATAGGTGGCGGTAAAAATAACAGTCTTTTTTTTGTGATCGATACCTGCTTTCAGCCTGACCGGTTCTAAATATATCTCATCGTAAACGCCATTGAACAGCGGATCCAATTTTGGAAATCCGACGGAGACGGCAGATTTAATTCCAATTCTCCGGCCTAATTCCACTTCCCTTTCACTTGTCATCATAAATACATCAAACGCATTGTAATTAGCTGCCCGTGTAAATTTCTTAAAATGGTAAGGACCATGCCGTAAGCCGATTTTTACAATTTTTTTTACAGGAAATTTATGCGCGGCGTGCCGGAACATTATAACCGCATCGGGAAATGAAGGGATTCTCCCCGGATTGATCCCCCTTGTTTTTAAATACGGCCGGGCTTGCTTTGCAGCAGCCAGTTGAACAGGAGGAAGATATTTTTGGACAGTTTCGAACAGAATATAGTCTAATGGTTCGGCGATATAACACACGACCGCCGGGCGATTGACCCCCAATAATCTCAAGAGATACCAGGCAAATTTATACGGGTATTTATAGATGTAATAGGGGACAACCATTAAACATCCCCGAATTTTTGCCTGACTCGTGACAATACCAGTTCCGGCGTGATCTGTTTCATACAATTGTGATGTTTTAGCGGGCACGCGCTTCCGCCGTGACTGCTGCATGGCCGGCAATCGAGATCAATTTCAAAGACAATATCATTTTCCCTGAATGGAAAATATCCTATTGAACGAACCGTGGGGCCAAAAAACGCGAAGACATCTGTCTGCATCGCGTTGGCAATATGAAGAGGCCCGCTGTCATTGCAAATCATCAGATCACAGCTCTCTATTATAGCCGCGGATTCCAGTATATTAGTTTTCCCGGTTAGATTAACTGCGGCAGATTTTGAATCCTTGATGATTTTTTCGTTTAGTTCATATTCATTTCCCGCGCCGATGAAAATCAGATTGAATTTTTCATTATGCAGCATTCCCGCCAAACGGCTGTAATATTCTTCCGGCCATCTTTTTGTAAACCAAACCGATCCGGGAGCGATTGCAATAACCGGCCGGCCGGGAAAGGGTAAATCGGAAAATATTTTTCCGGCCGCCTTCTTCATCGCTTCATCCGGAAACAATTCGCTCTGCATATCAAATTCACGATCCGTAAAAACCGTCAACAAGTGCAATATTCTTTTGATCTTGTGAATATTATTAAGATGAGGCACTTTCTTTGTCAGATGTTTTGCCGCCTGCCAGCGGTCAAATCCCAACCGATCTTCTATACCGCCCAATTTCATGAGATAAGCGGTAGTTATGGAGCTGTGAGGCGATATGGCCAGATCGTACTCATTCTTCCGTATATGCTTGACGGTACGCCAGAAGGCGGTCAATTTATTGTTCCGTTTATCAAATGTGATAACATTTCTGAGATAGGGATTATTATCAAGTACACCTTTTGTCTGCGGAATAACCATCGCGTCGATCACGGCTTCGGGAAAAAGTTCCTTTACCGCCCTGATTAAAGGTGTAATCAGAATAACATCGCCAAGGTATGCTGTTTGTATAATTAAAATTTTATTTGGTTTCATCGTTTTGTAATACTCTCATCATAAAATCAGCTTACCGGTTGTTTTTCAAAAAGGCTCTCGTAAACCCTGATTGTTTTTTCAACCGTTTTTCTGATATCAAAATTTTCGACGGTGGCTAGCGCTCGGCGCCCTAAAGCCATCCGTTTTTCATCATCGTTAATTAAATTTAAAATGGCTTCCGCGAGTTTAACAGGATTTTGCGGAGGAACAAGCATTCCGTTTACTCCGTCCTGCACCGCCTCGGGAATACCTCCTGTTTTTGTGGCAATGACCGGCAATCCAACTGATTGCGCGTCAAGAATAGATGTTCCCAGCCCTTCCAGTTTTGACGCTAAAACGAATATATCAAAACTTTTAAGGAAGAGTCCCACATCTTTTTGAAATCCCGCGAATATAAATTTCCCGCCAAGTCCCAGTTCATCTGCCTGCGCTTTAACCTTTTCTTCATCAGTTCCGCCTCCAAGCGCGATAAATGTCGCTTTTGGATGCTCATTCGTAACGATACGCGCCGCTTTTAATAATGTGGGATAGTCCTTATGCCCCACAATGGCAGCGACTGTTCCGATGATTACATTCCCCTTCGGAATTTTCCAATCCTGAAGAAATCCGTCCGGAACCTGAACACTGTCAAATTTATTCAGGTCAATCCCGCTATGAACAGTAGTAATTTTATGCTCCGGCAATCCATCAGCAACAAGAACCGATTTTATATTATCGGAAACGCATACTATTTTATCCAGAAAACTGTTTTTATATTTCAGGACACTGAACATATTCTTCCGGATACTGAAATCCACTCTTCTCGCAGCGATCAGTTTTATATCCGAATAAAACATTTTTGCCCACAAACCGATTGCCAGCGCGTGCGCCGAATGCGCGTGAATGATATGAACGCGATTTTTTCGACAATATCCTGCAATCTTCCATCCCGCGATAAAGTCATATTCACCGCGCATATTGACGGCTAAACAGGGCAATTGATTTTCGATACAATACGATTCGTAGCGTGAACCGGGCTGACATGCAAGATCCGATGAATACCCTTGTTCAATAAGCGACCGGTGCAGATAAACAGCCTGCTGCTGCCCTCCGCGCCACTCTTTTTCCGTATCAATATGTAATATTTTCAGTGATTTAGCTTCCATAATTTGAGATATTTCAGATAAACGCCATAAGCCGAGTTAAGCGCAAGAACAAATCCTTCCCGACCATCCATGATACCACCCTGAATGATATACATTTTTATAAATTTTACAATTCCTCTGATTATCGCCCCTGCAATCGTTACTTTTTTGCCTTTTTGATACAACACATCCGCCCCAATAGAAGTATACCGATCCATTTTGATCAGATGTGATGAAATGGTCGGATAAGTATAATGAAGCAATGGTTCATTCAAATTTCCGATATCTCCATCAATTTCCACTGACTCATGAACATCTTTTTCATTAAAAGTGCCGTGTTTTCTGTTAAAAAGACGCAAGGGATAATCACGATTCCATCCCGAATGCCTGATAAGTTTTCCAAGATAAAATGACATCCTTCTGATTCTGTATCCATTCTTCTGAACATTGCCTGATAGTATCTCACGGATTTTATTGGCAAGCTCCGTCGTCATTTCCTCATCGGCGTCGATTGAAAACAGCCAGTGGTTGGAGGCCGTTGCCGCAGCGAGTTGTTTTGTCCGGCCGAATCCAAGCCATTCGGAAGAAGTGATCACACAGGAATAGTCACGGCAAATTTCCAGTGTCCTGTCGGTGGATCCAGAGTCGATGACCACTATTTCATCTGCCCATCGGACAGATTTAAGACAGCGGCCAATATTCGATTCTTCATTTTTTGTAATTATAACAATTGAGAGTTTTTCCATTTGCCTATCTTAGTCGTATTACTTCAATTTTATCATCCCCCAGCGGATTGGAAACTCCGTGAACCGCGCGGTATTTCCCGTCACGGATTTCTTTGATACGGGTCTGGTAATAATCCTGATTAACCCGCTTACCGTTAACATGAAACGCCGGATGATAAAGATGTATCGGGTATTCATCGTAGAAGACATTCTTTCCAATTATACCCGCTTTGTATAAACGTCTCCCCAGATCGTCATCTTCATTACCCCACCCCTGATAATTCTCATCAAATCCATCAACCTTCAAAATATCTTCTTTTCTGATCGCAAAAACTCCGCCCCGCAGTTTTGGTTTATGACCTTTTGTTCTAAGCGTTTTTTTCAAAAAATACTCAAATAAATCCGAATAATACTGTTTATGGATCTTTTTTCTTTGCTCAGGACTGATCAGGGATGAATAATCCGCCGTCGCAATCATATCTTCCGTAAGCTGGTTTGTCTGATCTTCCCTGAGGCGCACCGGATACGCGACTAAAAAAACGCCCTTTTCCCGATATTCAGTAAACGTTTTCAGGTAGTTTTTGGTATAAACAATATCCTGATCAATAAAAATCAGCTGATCGCCTTCCGCCTCCCTTATCGCGTTATTTCTGCATTTAGCCAGGCGAAATCCATTGTCATCCTGACGCACAAACTTTACAGCGCAATCCAGACCGGACAATGATTCCCTGATCACCGAAATAATATCTTCACTTGAACCGTCATCCGATACGATCAACTCATCAATTTTAAATGATTGACTCCGTAAAGCCAACAGAGCGCTTCGGAGAAAGTGGGATCTGTTATAAACCGTGATAATCAGCGTCACCTTCCCGGATGTATCATTAGTTATCATAAAAATATAATTTTCCTTGTTCCAGGTACAATTCCACAAAAAATTTTAATGATTTTTAATCAGATCTTCAGTCAAAGCTGTCAGGTCTTCAATCCGGTTGGTTTTCCAGATCCTGCTTCTTATTTCTTCCCTTTGCTTCCTGAAATCCAGATCATTCAAATTCTCTATTTGTGTCAGCAGTGATTTGAAATCGTAACATTTAACTCCCGGTGTGATTTCATCAAAATCATAGTAAAATTCGCGGCTTCTCTGCATATATTCTTTTATATCAAACGGGAAAAAAATGATTTCCTTATCCAGCAGAAGGTAATCCACATAAATGGATGAATAGTCTGTCAAAAGAGCGTCGGTGAACGGTAACAGCGGATAAATGTCCATCTGATTGTTCAGTTGAAGTATATGCGTCAAGCGGCTGAAAAGATCCGCCGGCAACTTCGTATTACTATGAAATTTAACAATAAGACAATAATTATGTTTTTTAAGCGTGTCATTCAGTTTCTCAATATCGATACCTGAATCCTGCAGAAAATCATTGTTTCCGTCCCTGAATGTCGGCAGGTAGAAAACAACTTTTTCAAATGACTCAAGACGATCAAGAAAGGAAAGCGCTGATTTACCCTCATACTTACTGATAATTTCCCTGAGCTGCATCCTGTTATAATTGAAAATCGAATTTCTTGGATACGGTCCGTACATCGCGTTTGAATTATTTATACGGAATGCCCTTTTAAATACCGGCAGCAATTCGGTCGATGGTACCAGCAAGTGATCCGGTTTGCGATAAAGTTCCGGAAAACTGACAGCTTTTATCCATTTCATTAACTTGGTGGATGATTGATATTTCCAGGTGAGGCTTCCTTTTGTGATATCAAATTCAATTTTTTTTAAGGGAACGCCATGCCAGAAATTTATATAAACCGCGCCTCCGGAAAGCCAGAAATTGAGATCTCCAAGATTTGTATTGCAGAGATAAAACTTACCGGTCAACAGGTATTTTATACCTTTCAGGCTGTACCGGTAATATGCAGTAACCCCTAATTTTCTGAATTTTTCCGCGCTCTTAGAGCTTTTTGAAAGCCATACCGGAGTGATAGCCGGGAAATTTTTTTCGAGGAACAAATACATATATTTTGTATTATCATTGAAAGCGCTGTTATATGTTCCGAAAACCCAGATATTTTTATCCCGCCGGGAAAGGAAAGATAAAAAATAAACAAGAAACAAAGGTAGACGAAACCATTTTTTAATCAGACGTTCGTAATATTTTAACTGCATCAGGAAATTTCCTTACCGGTCACTCTCAAAATTGATCCAATAATATATAATTCCTGAATCCGCCCAATTGTTTACCGCGTAAAATATTTTTTTCTATAAAAGAGATCGTACGGGTTTTCAGAAGTTCATGCTTATGCGGCAGTCTGTATGTGTTTGGCTTTCCCGATAACTGCAACTTCTCCTGCCAGTCGAGCATGGCGATACGTTCCTTCATTACCGCCGGATGCGTCCCCTTAAAATACTCCAGACGATCAAGAGGCCCATAATCAAAATATTTCGGCGCCTTATCGTAATATTCTTCCGCTTTATTACTTCCCCAGTGAACTGAATCGAGAGCTTTTCTTTTGTTCTGCATTAAATGCGGCGGTCTTACCCAGCCGTAGTGATAGATTTCAGCGTCCACACGGGCAACACTGAGTTTTGACGTGCCGGTCTCCTGTCTCGGATTCTCATAAGGGTTAAAATGACGGAATGATTGCGCGCTCTGCCAGGAATGGACATCCGGAAGATTTCGTATTATTCTGATTTCATTCGGATACCATCCATGACCGCCGTGGAAATGGTTGTAATCACCCCAGAAATGTTTATATCTGAACAGAAGACCCTCCACTTCAGGGACATCCGACAATTCTTCGCATCGTTTCCGGATTACCGGAAGGTATTTTTCGTGTACAACCTCATCCGCCTGAAGGTAAAAAAGCCAGTCACCTGAGCATGCCTGCTGAGCAATATCAGTCTGCATGGCATTAACAACACCCTTTTTGAAATATTTTTCTTCCCAGACGGTGTCTATAATTTTGACCTTCGGATCACCAATTGCCGCAATCTGATCTCTGGTCTTATCATCCTCGTCGCCCTGTCCGACCGCTATTACAAATTCATCGCAGACGGGCAGAATTGATTTAATGGATTCAACAACCGGATAATAAAGTTTCGCGCCATTTCTGACAAAAGAAAAACCACTTATTTTCATCTATTTTGCTCTTTTTCCAATGTTTAATAACAATCCCGTTATTGTTAGCCCCTCGGGATATATTCAAAAAAAGTTAAATATATAAATTTATGGATTTATTTCCAAATATTCGCGTCGCTAAAGGCCTAAAGAAGTTCCTTAAACAAGGGTATTATATAATTGCGATCGCTCCAATTTCTTTCAATATGTGAAATTTCCCGGTACATTTGCCTGGGTGAATAAAAAGTTCTAATTCAAACCGGATCGGATCTGCGATTATCAAATATTTTCGCGGATTTCGCACTGCCGGTAAGATTGCAAAATCCGGCTTAGCCACACATGGTGACGGAAATTATTGATTCAAATCCATTTCCATCGATATTTTAATAAATAGTTAAACAGTCTTTGTGAAAGATTCTCATACATATTTTCCTTGTACCAGATCCCATTTTTTTTATTGTATACCGGTATCCTATCATAAATCGTGTTAACGGCCTCACCAAAAATAACACTAATCTCAGTAATTACCCACTGATCCCTTTTTTTTAAGATGTCGTATGACATAACTCCAAATCCAAGTTTCTTGTTGGTATCGGCCACAAGATTCAACATATCCTCGGGTAAGTCCGGAAAATCAAATTGGCCGCTGCCGCTTGCAAATACACTACCTTTTCGATTATTACGAAAAACGCCCTGAATTTTATCATCACCAAAACAAACCAGCCGGTAGTCACCTTTGTTATCCTCCAGGTATTCCTGAAAGTAAACGTAACCTTTTTGAATCTCGTCTTTAAAATATGTTTTGAGCCCTTTCCCAAAAGCCTTCCTGATATAATTCAAAGCGCTTGTCTGATTTTTCAGAATTCCCACATTGGCGCTTCCGGCTCCGTGAGCACACTTATAAATAATCGGATAATGTGTATTTTTAGCAAATTCAACTGCTTCATCCTTATTGAAAAATATAAAAGTATCCGCACCGGGAATATCATATTTACGGAACAGCAATGACTGGCTTATTTTATCATCATAATGCCAATATGACTGCCAATCAGGGAAAGTCGGAATATTTATTTCATTATTAAATAAATATATCAGTCTCCGGGCAAAATTCTTAATCTCCGGATTATGTTTCGCCCACCACACGAAGGCATCTATTGGCTCTTCTAATAGATAATCAAGCGAATCTTTTTTCCAGATATCAATGAGCTTTGCTTTAAATCCGTGTTCCTCAGAATATTTATAAAAAAGCGGGCCAAAATTATTACGGTCTTTAACAATCACCACCGTTTTCACTTAATATATCCTTCTTTTTTTAAGCGGTTTAACTCAAGGGCATAATTCATAAAATCCGTCCATTGAAAAATCAGATGTTCCCAGTTAAATTCCTGCTCCATCTTTTTTCTCATTTTATTACCCATAATTGGCAAAATCTCCCGGTTTTGCACAATCCACGATAACTTTGATATAAACGCATTAATGTTGCGATCAACAACAAAGCCATTAACACCTTCCTCGATCAATTCCGGTACAATACCGACATCCGTTGACAGGACCGGTGTCCCGCAGGCGGCGGCTTCGATCACCGGCCTGGGGCCGCTCTCGCTTCGCGATGCTGTTATATATAAATCCACTGAATTATAAAAATCACGCATCAGGTTATCATCCGTAATAAAATTATCCTCTTTACTCTGCACCTTCAGCTCAATTTCCGGAATTGATTCACAAGCCGGTTTGATAAATTCATAGAAGCCACGCTTTCCCGGATGATTCGTAAGGCTGCCAGTCCAGCCAACAACTAATTTATTATGGTTCTTTTTTATTTTATCCGGATAAAACAACTCCAGATCGCAAGTATATTTTGTATGGATTACCCGAAGATGCTGTGAAAAAATATACCATAATTTTTTACTATTGGTGTTTACCAGTAAGGCTTTTCGTAAACGACGAATAATATCCTGGGGCGGTTTTGCGTTATAGCCCGGCGGTTGGGTCTGTTTTTTATCCCAACGATGATAAGAGCGAATTCCGGTGATTACTTTATCCGTTGGGATTTTTTTATCCAGCATACTAAAAAAGCTGCCTTTGTACATCGGGAACAGCAGATCGTATTCAGAATAATATCGCGACGCGTCCTTAATGAAATCTTCAAAATAGCAAATATCCAATTTCAGAGAAGAGCGGTTGTATTTTACCAGATCACGCGCATTTTTATCAAGAGCCCAGTTTGGGTGATCCGGCAGCAGTAATACCTTTTTAGTCATTTAATCTTCTCTCGATCATTTACTGCGTCTCCTCCGGCGATCCGGAGGCGCTAAACTGGTTTGTGAGATTTTTATTAGCCATCAATCGTCTTACATTTTTGGCAAAAGCAAAACCACTTATTTTATCTATTTTGTTCTTGTTCCAATTTTTTATATCATGGCCATGTGCTCAATTAAAAAACGCTTAACCATTTTATCATTTGGATTTGGTCCAAATATTCACATCGATACGAGTCGATAGCGACGAATTAAACAAGATTGTTGTAATCTGCAAACACTTCAATTTGTTTTAATATATGCGGAAGTATCCTTTTGATTTCCCGATATATTTCTGTGTAAGTGATATTAAAAAATTCTATGTCATGCCCGATCGGATCTGCGATTGACGGATTAGTTAAGCGGTTTTCGCGATGCCACTGCTTTATCAGAACTACCTTTTCTTTATGACCCGGAAAATTCTCCCGTAGATATTTATAGTGATTATAGGCCATTGCAATCACCAAATCCGATTCCGCCATTATTGCTGAATTAATAACCGATGAACGATGTTTTGCTATCTCGATATTTTTTTCTTTCATTACATCTATGGCAAATTCATGAGCATCCGATACCGGAATCATGAGTGTCCCGGCGGAACGGACCCTGATCCATTTTTTATACTTTGTTCTGCTGAGAATATGTTTTAATATCCCTTCAGCCATTGGTGAGCGGCAGATATTTCCCGAACAAACAAAGGTGATGGTAAATATATCCCGTTTTTTTCTCCAGGTCAGATCCGGCAGTATTTTTTCCAGTTGGCTGGCGGAAAGATCCCCCTGCCTTACAATCAGATACGGATCTTTTGTAAAATCAACAATGGTCGAACCTTCCGAATGTTCAAGCTCGCCCGCGTCAAGAATGAGATCCAGTTTATTCCCAAATTGAGCAATCACATCTTTAATTGAAAAAACATTACCTTTTCCCGAAATGTTTGCGCTTGTTGTCGAAACAGGATTTTCAAATCCGGTTGTCAATGCATGGCAGACAGGATGATCAGGAATTCGGAAACCGATTTTTTCGGGTAAGTTTTTGTTTTTTTCAAGATATTCAAAAATCGGCAGAGTGACCTGTTCGGCATTCTTAATCAGGGCGGTAACTTTACCCGGGAGTATTTTATTCAGATGACTGTATAACTCAATGGGCAGGATTCCGACTAATTCTTCCATTTTATCCAGAGAGTTTACCATTAAAGACACCGGCAGTTTTAGGTCTCTCTGTTTCAGCAAATATAATTTATGTACTGCTTTATCGTTGGTGACATCGATACCAAGCCCGTAGAGCGTGTCCGTCGGATATGCGATAATACCACCATTTCCCAGCACTTCGATTGCTTTTTCAATCGCTTTTTTATCGGGCTTTTCCGGATTGATCTTAAAATATTCCATTAATGCAAATCCTTTTACGCAGCGCCCTCAGAGTTTGCTTTATCAATTGTATTCTTCGCCGATTGATCTTCTGCCGGCGGTTTGGTTTTCCATCTTTTATGTACCCAGAACCATTGTTCCGGATAAAGCCTTATCCATTTTTCCAGCAAATCGGAATGCAGCTGAGTGATAGTATTGACATCTTCGGATGCGGAATCCGGAAGTTCTTCGAAAAAGACATCAAACACTCCATAATCTCTGCGTACGGAAATTGTAAAGATCATTGTTGCGTTACTTCTTATCTTAAATATAGCCGGTCCGACCGCAGTGGATGAGGGCTGGCCTAAAAAATTTACAAAGATTCCTGACTTTCTGGCATCCTGATCGGCTACTAAACATAAGATTTCATTGTTCTTAAGAGTTTTCAATCCGTCTTTTATACCATCTTTTTTATATATGACTCTGCTGCCCAGTTTAGTGCGGTTTTCAAAAATTAATTTGTCAACGTATGGATTGCTTTGTTTCTTCGCTATACCGGCGATCGGGTTGCCAAGCATAGCGAGTACTCCGCCTTCCCATTCAAAATTCCCAAAATGCCCGGAAATCAAAATCACACCGTTTCCTTTTTTAAGAGCATTATCCAGAATATCCTTATCATGAAAACGGAGGTGTTCATTGGCGTTTTGGACCGTAAGCTGCCTCATTTGAATAAATTCCATCCAGAGATAAACAAAATTTTTGTAAATATTTTTTAAAAGTTCACGTTCATCATCAGGCAAATTATCTCCATAAACCAGATGTAAATTTTCCAAAATAACTTTTCTTCTGTAGCGAAATATTTTCGCGACAATAATATACAAAAAAAATGCGGCTCTTTTGCCTCCTTTAAAAGATATCTTATTCAAAAGCCAAAATAAAAATTTAACGATATAGTATTCTGTTTTATGCATAATTAAAGTTAGCGAATTAACATTTTTGAATCAACCAATAGAACATAAAGTTATAAAATAATTCCAAGATTCATCCATTTAAAGTTGATATTAGGTAGTTCAACCTGTAAATTTATGAGTTTTTGAAAGCCCGATTATATCACAATACAGAGATAATGATTTAAATTGTTGTGATGATGATTATGAAACAAAAGGAGATACATGCCTTATGATGACGAAATTGCGTCAGCTGAGTGGAGTGTTTTTGTGGATTCTGGTCTTTTCTTTTCTGGGATTGATGGTATTTGAATGGGGTGCCGACTACAGCGGGCGTTCTACCCGCGACAATACCGTTGGCTCCGTAAACGGCGAAAAACTCACCTTTGAACAGTTTAATGAAATGTATCAACAGGCTTTTCAAAATGAGCGCGCAAGGACCGGTAAAGAATTGGACGATACTGCTCTGGAAAGATTAAGAAACCAGGTTTGGGAACAATTTGTTCAGATGACTCTGTTCAGTGAAGAGATGGATAAATTGGGTATCGCGGTTACAGATTCCGAAGTTGTTTACTACATATATAACAGTCCTCTGGAAGATTTCAGACGCCACCCTGCTTTTCAGACAGATGGTGTGTTTGACATGAAAAAATATCAGACCGCTTTTTCTGATCCAAGCATTCCATGGGGGCAGATCGAAGATGTGTACCGCCAGCAGATTCCAATAGTCAAACTGCAGAGTACAATTACCAGTACCGTCCGCGTTACGGATGATGAAGTACACAATGAATTTAAAAAATCCAGCCTGAAGGCAAAAGTAGAATATCTTAGTATTTTACCAAATAAATTTCAGACAGATGATATCACGCTGAGTGATCAGGAAATTAAGAATTATTACGATCTGCATAAAGAAGAGTACAAACAAAATGAAATGCGTGATGTCTCATATATACTCTTCTCCATCAGGCCGACCGAAAAGGATACTTCCAGAATTTATTCTGACTTTGATGTTATCCGGGAACGGCTGGCAAACGGTGAGAAATTTTCCAATTTAGCAAAAGAATATTCTGAGGATCCTTCCGTAAAAAGCAACAATGGCGATCTTGGTTATTTTGATCGGAATGCTATGGTTAAACAGTTTTCTGACGCGGCCTTCGGAGCTAATGTTGGCGATGTTGTCGGGCCTGTAAAATCTCCTTACGGTCTGCATCTGATTTATGTTGAGGATAAAAAAACTGAAGATGGCGTAGAAAAGGTCAAAGCAAGCCATATACTTCTTAAAATAACCGCCGGGCCGTCCACTATAGAGGAACAGGAAAATAAGGCGCGATTTTTCTCTGAAGACGCAAAAGATCTGGGTTTTGAGTCTGCCGCTAAAAATTTAGACTATGAAGTTTTAAAATCAGGTCCTTTTGAAGAGCGCAGCGGATTTATACCAGGAATCGGCCGCAACCCATCCCTCATGGGATTTATATTTACATCAGATGCTGACGCGGTTTCTGATGCTTATTTCCTTGAGCACTCATATGCCGTTGTGAAGGTTGACGTAATCAAGAAAGCCGGATTTAAAGATCTGGAATCCGTAAAAAGATTAATCGAAAACCGCATAAAATATGAGAAATCCACAGAACGCGCCAAAGATTATGCAATCAAATTAAGTGATAAAGTAAAATCCGGTATGCCGTTCGAACAAATCGCTGATGAAGATACTGATAAAAAAGTCACATACAGCGAAACATCCATGTTTGATATGAAACAAAACATCCCGGGAATCGGTAAAAATATTGAGTTCGCGGCGACAGCATTTACGTTAAATGTTGGAGAAACATCGGGATTAGTTGAGTCCCCCCGTGGATTTTTCTACGAAAAGCTTCTCGAAAAAACTGAATTTGACAGCGTAGCTTTCAATAGTCAGAAAAAACAAATCAAAAATCAACTTCTTGTTGAAAAGAAGAATAAGGCGTTCTACGATTGGTATGAAGATTTAAAGAGTAAAGCCGATATAGAAGACAATAGAAAATTATTCAATATATTCTAAAAAGCTGAGATTATTATAAGCCCCGAAAGTTATACTTCCGGGGCTTTTTTTATTCATTTCCCAATAAATCTGGTATATGATCCCATTATATGAATAGAACCCGTGATCCGGCGAATTTCATCGAAGGCTATTGACACGTTTTCATCCATCACATGGCCATCAATATCAACAAAAAAATGATAATTCCACAATTTTGATTTATGCGGACGGGAAGTCAACAGCGACATATTTATGTTATATTTTTCAAATATTCCGAGACATCTAACCAGCATCCCCGGTTTATCCGGGGTGCTGAATACGATGGATGTTTTATACAGGGTCTCTTTTTCCCGATCTTCATTTCCTGGATTGACTGACACCAGCACGAACCGGGTTTGATTATGCTTAAAATCTTCGATATTTCTCCGCAGAATTGTTAAACTGTACAAATCCGCTGATTTTTCACTGGCAATCGCGGCTGTATCATACAATCTATTTTCCGCAATCATTTTCGCGCTTCCAGCAGTGTCATATGTCGGGATAATTTCAGCCTTGTCAAAACTGCGCAGAAAGACTTCACACTGTGAGATAGCTGCGGGATGAGAATAAATCTTTTTAATTTCATCTTCCGGGATTTGATCAACCGCCAGAAAAGCGTGATGAATCGGGATGATGGTCTCATTTACAATATAAAGTTTGTGCTCAAGAAGCAGATCATAAGTATGTGTTATATTACCTATGATTGAATTATCTATCGGAAGAAGCCCAAAGTCAACCGTGTTGTTTTTTATCGCGTCGATTACATCATAAGAAGTCCGGAAAGGAAATTTTTCGACAGCTCTGTCCCCGAAAAGACTATCTATGGCATTATCGCTATACGCGCCTTTTTCACCCTGGTAGGCAATTTTAAAAATCGGACGTTCTGACAACGTTATCCCCGGTTTCAATCAAAAATGTTATGCCTGATTAAATCTAACAACTTTTAAATTCTTTCCACGCAAGAGCCGCAGCTCCAAGTACGGCAGAATTGCCATTTGATAGTCCCGATGGCAGCAAACTGACTTTTCCGCGAAATGTTTTGAGTACATGTTCTTCCATATATTTTTTTGCGGGTTTAAAGATTAAATCACCCGCCAAAGCAAGACCGCCAAATAATATAATGACTTCCGGGCTGCTGAAGGCTATCGCATTGGCCAGACTGACGCCAAGAATACGTGCCGTATAATCGAACGCTTCCAAAGCCAGATAATCACCATTCCTGGCTGCTTCCGCGATTTTTTTTGAAGTCAACTCGTCATACGGGATATCATACAAAGAACTTTTTTGAATCCGTTTTGCCATTAATTCGAAGACGGTGCGTTTGATCCCTGTGGCGGAAACATAGGTTTCAAGACAGCCTTGATTCCCGCAGGAACATTGTCTTCCATTAATTTCCACGCATGTATGACCAAGTTCTCCCGCGAAACCATCCACGCCATAAACCAGCTCTCCGTTTATGACGATTCCGCTCCCGAGCCCTGTACCTAAAGTGATTACTATAAAATTTTTCATCCCTTTTGCCGCGCCGAACAGCATTTCCCCTAAAGCGCAGGCGTTGGCGTCATTTGTGATCACAGCAGGAAATTTAAATTTGTTGTTAATAAGTTTAACAAAATCAACACATCCCCATTGCAGATTAGGCGGATTTTCAATTGTTCCTGAATAATAATTTGCATTCGGAGCACCAATACCGATGCCCTTAATTTTATACTTATCTTTTAAATTCTGAAATTGTTTTTCTGTTTCAATATGCAGACGCCCGATCAGGGTTTCCGCAGATTCATGAGCGTGTGTCGGGATTGAAGACTCTCCGATTATCCTTCCGCTTTGATCGACAAATCCGAAAGCCGTATTGGTGCCTCCGATGTCAATTCCCAGCATGATTTCATTTTTAATCATTTATGGCAAGTCCTTTTATTCTGATTTTAACGATCCGAATAAATATACGGTATTTTCAATTATTTTTAAAAAGAAATTTATTGGGACGGAAGAAATTAAGGATTACACGATAAATATTTGTCTGCGGATCATTCTTTTATGAGCAGACGGTAATATGACTCTGCACATTGGCTATGCTCTGATTCGCCTTTTATTTTCGGCTGATTTCAAAGCTGAAAGAATGATTTTTAAATCAATATAGGCCTTTTCAAAACTGCTATCGACTAATTCGCCATGACGGATTGCTTCGTAAAAGTTCAGGTACTCACCCATGTATCCGCCTCCGTCGTCAGTTTCCTCGACAAGATCATCATGATTGATTTTTTTTAAGATGATACGGTTGTTCTCCGTGATGACACTTCCTCTGTCACCTAAAATAACAAGCCGGTTTTCCTCAATGCCGCCGGTTGTGAAAAACAGGTTAAGAAGCCCGGAAACATTCCGGTCCGTTCTAAACTGGAACGACATTGAATCAGGAGTACCAATCCCAGGATTTATACTCGCGGTCCAGGCATATCCGTCAGTAATCTCCCCGAATAATTCTCTTATGGCGGCAATATAGTGCACTCCGCCGTCTGTGATAAATCCTCCCGGATACTGGTGCTTTATGCGCCATTCAGTTTTGGCATAAGGATTGATTTCACCCTCCACATGGTGAAAAACATTCCAGACCGCCGCGTGTATCTTACCTGCCTGTCCCTCTTCCATCAATGCTGTTACGCGTTTAAATGTATTCCTGTACCGAAAATTCTCCGCCACCATTTTTACATGGGGATACTTTTTATCCAGCGCCAGCATGTTCTTACCCTGATGAAGATTTGCGGCCAGCGGCTTTTCAACCATCACATGTTTGCCAGATTTAAGCGCGTCACGGGTCACAGGATAGTTCAGGTGAATCGGTAAAATAATGGATACGGCTTCTATATTTTTATGACTCATAAGTTCATGATAATCAAGAACATATGGAATATTTCCCGCAAGCATGGCAAACTCTTTCGCCTTGGGCTCAGTATGATTACATACCATTTTAATCTCAAACAGATCATTCAATTTCTTTAGCGCCGGCCAATGGAGCTTTTTGGCCGCTAGCCCTGTGCCAATGATACCAAGTTTGATTTTTGACATGACTTCGCCTCAGTATGATGATAAAGTATAACATAAAAACTAATACAATAATGGCGGGTTTTAAAGAAAAATTAATTTTTAGACCGGAAAGGATCCACCTTCGAGAGTTCTTTCGCTAAAGTCATAATAAATTCTTTCCCAAATTCTCCGTTTTCCATGTTGTCAAGCCACCGGGCCGGTATCCACCCAGATCCATGAAGCGCTCCCATCAACGCGCCTGTCATGGCTCCGATTGTATCTGTATCGCCTCCAAAATTAACACTTTTAATCACCGCATCTTCCGGATTCCGGTAATATTTTGCCGCGGCATACAAGGCGCAGGATACGGCTTCCGACGCGCGTATTCCGTTTCCGAGAAATTTGACGGCCAAATCATCATCCCGCTCTATCAGTTTCCGGATATTTCCTATCTTTTCCTTTATCGCGCCGGTTTCTGCGAATGATTCCAGACTCGTCAGAAACTGATCCGGCTCAAAAGATTCCGCTGACTTCATATTTAACATGAGGGACACCGCCCTTGCCTGCACCACAGCACCGTCAACAGCTTCCGGATGAACATGTGTGCACATGAGCGCGTCATAGACTGCTTTTTTAAAGATTGCTTCTTCAGCTCCGCTGTACACAAGCCCCGCAGGAGCAATTCTCATAGCGCCGCCATTTCCGAATGATCCTTCTGCAAATTGAATTCTTGCCGTTTTCCGGTAATCTTCTCCATTTCTGATCATTTTCAAAATCATCCCGGCGCCGGCTCCATACTTTCTTCCGGAATCATAAAATGTGGCGTAAGTTTTCGCGCAATGTTCAGCGTCCACACCCGACAGCTCTATAATGGATAATGCCAGGGCAATGGTCATTTGTGTATCATCGGTATAGCGTCCGAAGCCGGAAAAGCCGATCTGAAAGTCGCGTAACTCTCCAAACCTCTCTCTTATCCTCTCCCGTGATCTGCCTTCGGCCACGGCTCCCAATATGTCACCCGACGCGCCGCCCAGCAGTGTTCCCGCGAATCTATCATCCCTGCCTATAATCATTTCACATCCTTGTCATCTAATTAATAGTTTTAAAATTTTTAGCTCAGATGGCGCAAAAATTATATTTATCGGCCAGAAGTTCCAATGTTTTGGGGTTTACGGATAATTTTCCCAGATCATTTCGGCTCACCCATTTCACATCAAGCGCGTCATCACCGGGGATTGCCTCTCCCTCAACATAAATACAATCAAAATCTATAATTATATAGTGAAAATTTATGGAGTCGTTCAAGCCTGGTTCGATCAGTTCAAAGACAAATACCGGTTCACCGGGATTAACTTTTATTCCGGTCTCCTCAAAAATTTCCCGTTGCACCGCATCACGCATATTTTCACCGGCTAAAATTTTACCTCCGGGTATAGCCCACTGATTCCTGGCCGGAGCCTGTGCCCTTTTAACCAGCAATACACGGTCATCTCTGAAAACAACTCCACCGACGGCAGCCCGGGGAAACTCATTATATTTAGTGTCTTTCTCGTCCATTGCTCATATCGACTTTATAAATTCGCCATCATCTATAAATGCAGCAGCATTCTTACGGGATCCTCAAGGATTTCCTTGACCCGTACCAGGAAGCTAACCGATTCACTCCCGTCGATTATTCTGTGATCGTATGACATCGCCACATACATCATAGGCCTGATCACGATTTCTCCATCCCGGACAACAGGCCGTTCCTGAATGGTATGCATACCCAGTATAGCCGATTGAGGCGAATTAATGATCGGTGTTGATAAGAGAGAACCAAATACGCCGCCATTTGTTATTGAAAAAGTTCCGCCTGTCATTTCGTCTATCGTCAGTTTATTATCTCTGGCTTTTGTCGCGAGACGAAAGACATCTGCTTCAATTTGAGCCATCGTCATTTTTTCAGCGTTTCGGATAACCGGTACAACCAATCCTCTCGGAGTCGAAACGGCAATAGAAATATCACAATAATCGTGATAGACAATCTCATCACCATCAATCATCGCGTTAACAACCGGAAATTCCTGAAGAGCAATCGCGCATGCTGTGGTAAAAAATGACATAAATCCCAGCCCTACTCCGTATTTTTCTTTAAATGACTCTTTGTATTTGCTTCTTAACTCCATTATTGCCGACATATCAATCTCATTCATCGTTGTCAGCATGGCTGTTCCCTGTTTGGATGCAAGCAGTCTGTTTGAAATCGTTTTACGTAGAGTGGACATCCGTTCCCGGCGGTCTTTTCTATCGGTTTTCCCGAGACCGGCAACGCCTGGAGCTGCTACACCCGCGCTCTTTGTTTCCTTTTTCTGGGACGGAACCGGCGTTTCTTTAGCGCTTCGGACGGCATTCAGCGCGTCATCTTTTATAATTCTTCCCGCTACGCCGCTGCCTTCCACTCTATCCGGAGAAACCCCCGCATCTTCCAGAATTTTTGACGCGAGAGGTGATATTTTTACTTTTTTGTCATTATCCGGAATAGACGATGCCGATTTTTCGACTATTTTGGAATGGTCATCGGCGGGCTGTTCTTCTTTCACTTCCGGAGCAACTGATCCGTCACCATCAATCTCAGCAATAATAGCATTGATGGCCACTGTTTCCCCTTCGGCAGATAAAATTTTTAATATTCCCGATTGTCCGGCCGTAATTTCGACAGTCGCCTTTTCTGATTCAATTTCAGCGATAATTTCATCCTCTTCAACCGCATCACCGCTCTTTTTCAACCAGGTTCCTATGGTAACTTCATTAATGGACTCTCCGATAGCCGGGACTTTTACTTCTAATTTCATTGATATTTTCCTTAGTTTTTAGTCTTAATATCTATTTTATGAGCGTTTTTTTTGCTTTTTTTGATAACTGAAATGCTTTCGTGAGTATCGCTTGCTGTTCCGCAAAATGGGTTTTATAGTAACCTGTGGCCGGGCTTGCGCTTTCGTCTCTCGAAATGACTTCCAGCGGAATACTCTTATATTTCCGATGCAGAAAGGACCAGGCCCCGCTGTTTTCAGGTTCTTCCTGAACCCAGATAAATCGCTCGGCCTTCCTGTATTTTTTAGTGATTAAGTCCAATTCTGTTTGCGGCAGCGGATAAAGCTGTTCTACCCGCACAATGGCCACATCTTTTCTTGCTTCTTCCTGCTTTTTTGTCAAAAGTTCATAGTATATTTTCCCCGAACAGAATAATACACGATTTACGATATTCGGATCAGCGGAATCATCATCAATGACTCTTTTGAATCCGCTCTCCGTGAAATCGCTGAGATTACTGACACAAAGAGGATTCCGCAGTAGACTTTTTGGTGTAAACACGACAAGCGGCACTCTGAATGGATACTTCATATGCATCCGTAATGCATGGAACAGATTGGCGGGTGTCGTACAATTGACCACCTGCATATTATCATGCGCGCACAGAGAAAGAAAACGTTCAATCCTTGCGGAGGAATGCTCAGGCCCCTGTCCTTCATATCCATGCGGCAAATATAATGCGAGCCCGTTACTACGGTTCCATTTTGCTTCGGAACTGGATATAAACTGATCTATAATAATTTGCGCCCCATTGTTAAAATCTCCGAACTGCGCCTCCCAAACAACAAGACCGTCAGGATTCGCGCATGAATAACCATATTCATAGCCAAGAACAGCATATTCCGACAGGAGTGAATCGATTATTTGAAACCGGGCCTGATTTTCACTTACATTATTCAGCGGAGAATATTCATCCTCCGTTTCTTCATCTCTTAAAATGGCATGCCGGTGTGAAAATGTGCCTCTTTCAGAATCCTGGCCGCTGATACGCACCGGCACCCCTTCATCGAGAAGAGTGGCGTACGCGAGCATTTCACCGATTGCCCAGTCAAAATTCTGCCCTTCGGCGAATCGGGAATAACGTTCTTCATAAAGCTTCTTAATTTTACTAAAGGGCTTAAACTGTTCTGGTATCGAGAATAGATTTTTTCCGATCTCAAGCAACTTTTTCCTGGCAACTCTGGTTTCCGGAATTGGATCGAATTTCTGTCCGGCCTGACGCATTTTTAAATCGCAATCATCCGAGAATGTGGGAGAAGACTTACCATATTTTTTGGCTTTTGCCTGCTCCAGGTCCTCCTGAAGCATCTGTCTGAACTCCTTTTCCATCTCCCTGGCCATGTCTTTCTCAACACTTCCCGTCTTTAGAAGTTTTTCGTTATAAATTTCTCTCGGATTGGGGTGTTTCGCAATGGTTTTGTATAGTTTCGGTTGAGTGAATCGCGGTTCGTCACCTTCATTATGTCCGTAGCGGCGGTAACCAAGAAGATCAATAAAAACATCCGTATGAAAAATCTGACGGTATTCCATCGCTATTTGAATAGCCAGAACTACGGCTTCGGCATCATCCGCGTTCACATGGAACACTGGAGACAAAGTCACTTTTGCCACATCTGTGCAATAAGTGCTGGAGCGGCCATCAAGATAATTTGTCGTAAACCCCAATTGATTATTCACTACAAGATGTATGGTCCCCCCGGTCCGGTATCCTTTGAGCAGCGACATTTGGATGACTTCAAACACAACACCCTGAGCGGCAATTGCCGCGTCTCCATGAATCAGAACCGGAGCAATTTTACTCTCATCACCATCATATTTGGAATCGATTTTAGAACGAACCATACCTTCCACTACGGGATCGACCGCTTCCAGATGGGACGGATTTGGCGCGAGTCCCAGCTTGACCTTTTTACCGTTTTGGGTCGTCACCTGAGATGTATATCCTAAATGGTATTTTACATCTCCGGCGAAAACAGCGTCGGCATACTCTTCACCTTCAAATTCCGAAAATATTTCTTCATAGTCTTTGTTTAAAATATTCGAAAGGACATTTAACCGTCCGCGATGCGGCATTCCGATCATAAATTCCTCGATTCCAAGCTCGGCGCCTTTCTCAATCATGGCATCGAGACCCGGGATTAGCGTTTCACCACCCTGAAGAGAAAATCGTTTTTGGCCCACATATTTTGTATGCAGAAAATTTTCAAAAACAGCCGCCTGATTTAACTTCTGAAGTATCCGTCTTTTTTGTTCGACGGAAAAATTTGGCCGGTTACGTGTTGATTCCATTTTTTCCTGAAGCCATTTCACTCTTTCAGGTTTTCTGATGAATACATATTCCGCGCCGATTGATTTGCAGTAAGTTTCTTCCAGATGATCGATGATTTGTCTCAACGTTGCCGGCCCGATACCAATTTCTGTTCCAGCCTGGAAAACAGTATCCAAATCATTTTCAGTCAGGTTGAAATTTTCAATGGCCAGAGTCGGAATGTATTTACGACGATTTCGCACAGGATTTGTTTTTGTAAAAAAATGCCCTCTTGTCCGGTATCCGTTAATCAGGTTTAAGACAGCTAACTCTTTTTGACTGGATTGGGTCTGGATCTCACCCGGGGCGGTATTAAGTTTAGCGAAATCAAATCCCTCAAAAAACTTACGCCAGCTTTCTTCAAC
>JBFXGD010000036.1:0-25360 GCA_050178385.1 Calditrichaceae bacterium | reverse complement strand
TATAATATTATTACACTTTTTGTAGTTTCATTCAACAAATGCTTCATCCTCTACTAATAGTGTATACAAATTTTCAAGTGATTTATTTGTTTTTATTTTATTAAACATATTTTCCAGTAAAGATAAAGTACCCTTAAATATAATTCTACCATGATCGATCACAACAATCACATCGGAAATTCTTTCTGCAATTTCAAGCTGATGTGTAGCAAGAATAACAGAAGTGCCTTTTGATTTAATATTTTGCATCAATTGTATAAATAGTTTGACGCCAACCGGGTCAAGATTGTTTGTGGGTTCATCCAATATAACCAACTTTGGTTCGTTGATCATAACCCCCGCTAGAGCTATTCTTTTCTTCAAACCAGAAGAATATTTGTTAATAAATTTTGTTTCACCTTTATCAATATTAAATAAGATGAATAAATCGTTAATCTTAGTTTTTAGTATTGTATCATCGTTGATGCCATATAGCTGCCCCAAATAGGTTAAATACTCGAATGGTGTAAAATTATCAAAAAGATTCGGATCTTCTGTAAGAAAACCAATAGTTCTTTTTATATTTCTTAATTGGTTTTGATTTGCTTTTGTCAGACAAATAGAATCAAAATGAACTTCCCCCTGTGTCGGAGCCAGTACAGTTGCAATAATTTTAAGAAGCGTGGATTTCCCTGCTCCATTATGACCTAAAACAGATACTATTTGACCTTGTTCAAGATTAAAACTTACATCTTCAAGAGCAAACGTCTTGTCATCGTAAGTTTTAAATATGTTTTTCACATTTATCATTTTAACTCACTTGTTTATTACTAACCCAGTTCTACTTCAGAGCTTATTGGTATTTTATCCGTCATTGACGATGACAAATATATTGCCTCCCTTGCAGGGTTATGAATAGATTTTGTTTATTCCAATTTACACAGGACTCTCTATCTAAAAAGATCCATAAAGAACAAACAGTTCCCTCAAGTCAAATACAAAAGACCATAATATATAAGCCAAATGGCCAATAAATAATTCAGTAAGGCAGAGCAGTCGGAAGGATTAAAAAAATACTTTACAAAATGACTAATAAAAGTATAAATGCAAACGGGCAGGATGTCAATCGATTTAAAAATTTATCTAACAAATAACAAAAATATTGAACTCCCCAATTAATATATGTCCAAAAAAGCCGCTCTAATTATCCAGCACGGAGCGGATTTTTTTCTTCATATCTTCAATGGTATATGGCTTCGAGAGAAAACTTATTCCTTTTTTTAAAGTTTCGCCATGAAGCATTTGACTGTCCGTATATCCTGATGTCAAAATTATTTTAATAGTCGGGATCATCGCTTTTATTTTTTTTGCCAGCTCTTCTCCACCCATTTCCGGCATCACAATATCCGAAAAGAGTAGATCCACCCTTGTATCAGGATCATTATCCCGCATCATATCAAGCGCTTTGACTCCATTCTGCGCTTCCATTACATTGTATCCCAGAATTTTTAAGTAAGAACAGGCCAGATCGCGGACATCTTCATCATCTTCCACCACAAGAATGGTTTCAGTCACTGCGGATTTTGAATCACTAATCTCGTAAAATGTATCAGGACTCGCCTCCATATCGGTCGCTTGCCAGTAAATTTTAAAGACCGAACCCTTTCCGGCTTCACTCTCCACATAAACACTGCCGTCATTTTGTTTTACTATCCCGTAAACAGTGGAAAGCCCCAACCCTGTTCCTTTGTTTTTTTGCTTTGTAGTAAAAAATGGTTCAAATATTTTGTTTTTTGTTTCTTCATCCATGCCCACACCCGTGTCACTCACGGAAATTACAACATGAGCACCTTTCTTACTGCCCGGATGCATCCTTACAAAAGCATCATCTAAATTAATCAGCTCTGTGCCAATTGTTATTTTTTTATCCGCATTTGGCGTTTTATTTTGGTTAATCGCATAAGTGGCGTTTATCACCAAGTTTACTAAAATTTGCTCGATCTGCCCCGGATCAGCTTTTATATGAGCAAGTTCTTCATTTAAACATGTCTCAATTTGAATGTCTTCGCCGATTAACCTTCTCAGCATACTATCCAGATCCAAAATCAATTTATTTATATCTATAATTCTTGGCTCTATAACCTGTTTTCTGCTGAATGCCAGAAGCTGCCTTGTGAGCCTTTCTGCCCGTTTACCGCCTCTGACGATATTCATCAAATCAGAATAAGCCGGATTTGTCGGATCCATTTTCATCAGCATCATATCGGCATACCCGTTAATCGCCGTCAGAATATTATTAAAATCATGCGCCACCCCGCCGGCAAGAAGGCCTATCGATTCCATTTTTTGTGCCTGCAGAAGCTGCTGTTCGAGTTTTTTCCTTTCTGTCACATCCCGCATAATCCCCTCGTACGCCACAATATTTCCGGTTTCGTCTTTTACAGCGGTTGTGGTCTCAAGAACTACTAATTTTTGACCGTCCTTTGTTTTCAAGGTCAATTCAAAATCCCGCACATGACCATTTTTTTCCAACATTCTGTGGTATTGTTTTCTTTGTTCCGGATCAAGATACAATTGCTTCGAAATATTAACCTGCATGAGTTCTTCAATGGACGAATAGCCAAACATACGCGCACCGGAAGGATTAATATCAATTATTTTACCTTCCGGCGTACTGATGAAGACAACATCCTCAGAACGCTCAAACAACGTTCGCAGCCTTTCCTCAGTCCGTTTTCTTTTGTCATTCACCTTTTTGCGTTCCAGCACGCCATCAAACAGACGACCGGCGTTTTTTACCAGATGGATGGTGGTCTGGGGCCATCTCTTTTCTTCTTTTACTGAATCAATACCAACCAGACCGATCAGCGTTTTTTTTGAGATGATGGGCGCGATGATCAAGGATTTAATACCTTCCACGCTAAAAATAGCCCTTACCGTGCTTGCGGCCGGCGGCAATTCATTTATACCGGAAAACTGTATTTTACCATCACTCTTAAGCGTATTTATAAACCAGCTGAAGTCATCACTGTTTACGCGTTCATGCCTGTTGATTTTGGGATTAATTTCTTCACCGCACCATTCGTAAGCTATTTCCAGATCAGTTCCATGGTTACGAAAAACATAAATATAGGCGCGGTCGGCGCTTGTAAATCCCGCCAATAAATTCAGGCTCTTCCGGATCATATCCTCTATTTTTTCGGGAGGAAGCGCTATAAACCGCATCGCTAACGAGCTGATAAGACGTTCTACCTGCATTGTCGATTTTGTCAGCGCGAGTTCGTGATTCAGATCTGACAACTGAGAAGATGTGTCTATTTTTGTAATATCATCATTTTCATCCAATGGGGAAGTTGCAATGTTTCCTTTTTCGGGTCCCCACCTGAAATATCTGACATACATCCCCACCAGATTGGCAACAACCAGAAAGAAATTCGCATATACAACAGAGGCCATATGAATACCACTATGACCAATATTCATAAAATTGTACACGATAAAGATCAGCCAGCCGGCTGCTGTGGCTGTTTTTCTCCTGAAACGGAACAGCAAATATCCTGAAAGAATCAGAATCATCAAACCGCTTTGGTAAAATACAGCATTATCGACAGGTACTCTGATATTTAGAAATGAAAGTACTCCTCCCGCAAGAACAAGAAAAACTGCCTGAACGGCTTGCTCACCAATCTTACCATATCGGCCGGTTGATAGTAAATAAACGGCGGCGGAAAGAATTCCCAGAAGCGCGTATGCGATAAACAACAGATTTCTGACTGAAGAAGAAACGAAGCTTAAATTTAAAAAGAAAAATGCCAGCAAAAACAAAAATATGGATATCAGTCCGATGTTTATTGATAAACCAGCCTTTTTATGGAAGATGCCGTCTGAAAACAATGCCATTAATTTTTCCCCAGATTCACCGGTTTCAGATCAATTTGTTCTTTTAAACACAGTAGATTCATCCCTGTAATAGATTAAATAGATTTCCTTATCGGCCTATCTCTGTAATATCATCTTTATCGTTTTTGAGTATTGTCCGCTCTTCAAATGCAGAAAATAAATACCGCTCGCGACTTTTTGCCCTGTATTGTTACTGCCGTCCCAGATAATCTTATGATAGCCCGCTTCTTTAAATTCATTGGCATAAATGTTCTTTACACGCCGGCCAAGTATATCATAAATATCAACAGATACCATCCCTTCCCCGGGCATTTCATACCTGATGCTGGTTTCCGGATTAAAGGGATTCGGATAGTTCTGACTCAGTTTAAAATTGACCGGCAACTCCAGAAAATCGGCTGTCGCACCGTCTAAATATGATTTTGTACCCACCACAAGGCGGTAATTCTTCTCTGGCCGATCGGTCTGAATTATTCCGTTCGGATAAATAATTTTTGATTCGGGCGAAACCAATATCCATTCGTAATATTCCGGCAGATTAACGGGATCAACTGTTATTTCGGTCGTCCCTGAAAAGTTACTGACCAACCGGAAATCAAATGAATATCCCTCTTCATCAGGCCTCCTGAAATCTCCCGCGAATTTACCTGAATCATTTTCGTTTACCGATTCGAAATACAGAGAGACATAATCACCAATCACAGGGGGTTCCAGGATATCCAATCGGTCTCTCTCATCCAATGCTCCCGAGCGCGCTCCGGCGTAATTGTATTCATCCTTGTATTTACCTTTGGCGGCTTTTACCTGAAAATGCCATTCGTTCCTGACGGTTTCAACCTGATTTGTTTTTGCTTTCGAAACCGCGGCTTCAACAGCGGGAATATTTAACACCGTATCATTCAGGGCGTAAACCGCGTATCCTTTGAACGGCTGAAGATCTGAGGCGGCTTCCCACCCGCTCCCATTAAAATAGTTGAGTGTCCCGCCCTGAATCGCTGAGGTATTTATGGCCGCCCACTCAACCCGGAAAGCGAACGGATTACCGATCATATTCCACCCTTTTTTGAGCGTAATTGAATAATCGTTACCCGTGTTTGATGAGCTGCAGTTTTCAAGATCGAGTTGGGTCGCTTCTTTTGTGATCAGCCAAAGGGCCTTACCGGACTGAATAATTTTGTTCATATCGGTTAATTCAACAAATGATTCACTTGATTGATCCCAGTCAAACAATCTGTATTTTGAATTATCGTACTCACCAAGATCATCCAGGAGTAAATCTTTTAGCATCTTACCGCCGGTGTTGGCCGGAAATGAAATCTTTTGATAAGTATTTTGCAGAGTAAGGTCCGTAAAATTCATTGCCGGTATGGAAACAATAGCGATCGCCGGATTTTCTGAACCATTTTCCGGATAGGTGCTTTTTCCTCCGCCGTGAACGGCTTCAAAATAATATTCCAGACCCCTGGATGTTATATATTGTCCATCAATCCGCGCGGACCAGGTATCCTGGGTTGATTCGGTTAGCGATAACCGTTGATAATTGGATTCACCGCCCCTGCGGAAACACAAATCCACTGATTCGATTTCGGTTTCGTCATCAGTAATACTAATTTGAAAAGTATATGAACTGTCCGTAGTCAACAAGACTGAAGCCGGATTAAAAACAAAATTTGCAGGGGTCTCATCGACTTTTCCCGATCCTGAGAGCGGAATTGCGAAGGGATTATGGGCTGTATCGTTACTGTATATCAAAAGATCTGCCGTTTTTTGTCCCGCCGTAAGGGGCGAAAAATGTATCTTAAAATTTCGCGGATCGTCATCCATTGTCAGAACAATTGGAAAAGTCTGTTCATCCAATAAAAATTCAGCCTTATCCGGTCCGCTGAATCGAACGCTGTCAATCTCAAGATCATTGGTTCCATAGTTTGATATGTTTACTTCCTGAGTATTTACCAAACTGATCAGAACATCTCCAAAATTGATTTCTCCATTATGGTCAGATACGATTAAAGATTGACCGACAGCGAATGATTTCCCATTCAACAGAACGTTAACCCTTGTATTCTCAGGATCATTTGTTACAATCGTAAGATTCGCGAGACGTTCACCGCCGTTAACAGGACTAAATTTAACCGCAATTGTATCCGTTCCATTATTCTTTTGAACCGAGAAAGGCGCCAGACCCTGTATGATCGAATATTCACTCTCTGCGAGACCGGAGATAATGGTACTGTCAATAAACAAATCGGCAGACCCCGTGTTGGTGATTATCAGGTTAAGCGTCGTGTCTGAATCAATGGGGATGGTACCGAAATGAAGTTCCAGAGTATCAATCACCATTGCCGGAGCAACGGCCCGGCCATTGAGCGGTAATCGTATTGTTTCCAGGATATGATCATTACTGGTAATTTTTAATACCGCTTCCTTCTCCCCGTCTTCAGCCGGCGCAAACCGGAGCAATAGCTGATGCGGATCACTTCCCACAGGCAGACTAAATGCCCCTTCACCGCTAACAAATGAAAAGTCCCCTGCATCTTCGCCCTCAAGTTCCGTAGCCAGTATTTCAAGATCATTTGCCCCGATGTTGCTGACGGTGACCGTCATAACCGAGTCTCTGCGAAGTTCAATCGTGCCAAAATCCAGGGAATCCGGCGCCACTGAAATATCCGGCCGGAGAGCCATACCTTCAAAAGTGATAGTGGCAACAGGCTTGAACGGATCATTGCTGTTTATGTCTAGCTGAGCCTTTTTTAATCCTTCGGCAACCGGATGAAAATTGATAACTATCTGATGCGCAGGATTATCGGACTCAAGTGTAAAAGGTCCTTCACCGCTAACGATTGTATAATCATCCGGATTGGCGCCGGTAACATTTGTACTCTCGACGACAAGAGAGGTATTACCTTCGTTAGTGATAGATACAGACATCATAGAATCTCTGTCCACTACAATATTTCCAAAGATCAGACTATCGCTGTCTGTCGTCAGGGATGGCGCGATTCCTGTCCCGGTAACCTGAATTAACTGCATAGGATGATCCGGATCATTGCTGTAAAATTCAAGGGATCCCGAATACTCTTTTATCGTATCAGGCAAAAATTTAACCTGAACTTCAATATCCTGGCCGCTTTCTAATATCATGAACGGAGCCGGATTATTGAGTATCGTAAAATGATCAGCATCCGGTCCAGTTAACCCGATGGAATCAACTCTTAATGTATAATTACCGGAATTTTGTACGAAAGAGGACAATTGTAAACTGTCATTCACAGCAATATTCCCAAATTTGACTGAATCCGGAGTAACTGCAATATTTGGGGCTAATCCTGTTCCTCTCAATGTCACATCCAGCCGGCTGCGGTCCGGATCGTTGCTGTATATGGATAATATGCCGTCATAGTTTCCATAATTATCAGGCATAAATATAACATGTATATTCAATAGCCCACCGGGGGCAATCGTCCCGGATGTTGTGTCCGAACTGAATGCGGCTAGATTTGCCGCGATGTTGCTTATTTCTAACGTATCCTGACCGATATTGAAGATGCTTATTTGTTCAGCCCCTGAATCACCGGCTGCAATTTCGCCAAACAGGATTAAATTTTGTGCCACATGAATTTGTGGAATCACACCGACACCGCTAAGTGGTATCGAAGATTTTCCGCTGTTGCTTAAAAAGTCCAGGTTTGCTGAATAAGACTTTGTCGCGTCCGGTGTAAAATCAATACTGACCACCAGACTATCCCGGGGATTTAAAGAAAATGGGTTAATATTCAGTGAAAAGTTCAGTGAATCCACCCCTGAGACTATTACAGATGGAACTGTCAGGAGGGAATCACCATAATTTTTTACGGTCACGGTTTCAGTCTTTGTACTGTCCCGGCGGACCTTACCGAAGTCAACAGATTCTCTTGTTACAAATAGGGGTTCATACCAAAAGCCGGCATCCGGACCACCGTATGCTCCCATATCATTAATTGCCGTTTTATGAGATGGCGGGAAATAAAGATCATAGTAAGAAATATCCGGATCACCTGCATCGATGCAGAATGAATTTTCCAGCAATCTGAAAGTTTGCGTGTCTTCAAAATTCGGATCTTCGTTGCCGTCGCCTATATTTCCCATACCGGTATAACCGCCCTGGACCGCGCTGTATGTAACCGTAGCGGGAGTGGTAAGTAAAAAGTTACTGATTTGCGAATTATTGTTATAATATATGATAGAATTTTTTACGCTCACAGCGCCGCCGGTCGTATAAATACCATACACTGCGTTATTAACAATGGTAGAATTGAACACATCAACGATATCACTACCACTGGAATTGTAAAGTCCAATAGAATTATACGAAATAACGCTATTTTTAATATTGACGGCCGCATTATTTGAATAGATTCCGTTATTATTGTTCGATATGATACAATTAGAAATCTCCGCGTCACCCTGATTGTCTACAATTACCCCATCACTGACATTATTCGCGATGGTGCATTTGAACAGATTTGTTGTCATCCCCTTAATATAGACCCCTTTGCCATCATTATTGGAAATATTCGAATTCCTGATGGTCAGGTCGATATCCGCCTCTGTTTGAATGCCAAAATTGTTACCATTCTGAATACTGCAGAACGCCACTTCAGAACCCGTATAAGAAGAATTAAAATTTAAACCGGTCCAGCCGGATGAATTTGACGGATCGCTATTAAAAATGATCGAATCTTCAGCGGTTCCGACAGCTTTAAAAAATCCCGTAACATTAAAAGCATAATTGCCGTCAAATAGTATGGTAACTCCCGGATCAATGGTCAGATTTATCACCGTAATATTATTTATGATATGAATAGGTGAATCGTCAACACTCCATCGCTCTCCATTGATAGTTCCGCCTTTATCCGTCGCGAAAAGATTACCGGTCAATAAAAACAACAGAAAGATTGTAGAAAATTTTTTCATATAAAATACCATTCGTCAAATGTTTTTTTTAAAATCAAAATTCACCGATACTTCTTTTTATCGGCCCTTTGTGGGTGATAAAATAAAGTTCATACTCGAATCCTTACTGTTACGGCCAGTCCGGCGGGGAAGCTAATGGCTTATTCCCGTTGGAATCTCCGCCGCTGCTTCCACCGGCAATTATCGCGATTGTACCAAGAAGTACAGCCCCTCCCGCGCCTATCCAGATCCATTTTTTATTACTTTTCTTTTCCGGAACAGGCTCTGCTTTCTGAACACTTATTTCCGTTCTTACTTCGTCAACTAAATCAACAAAAGCTGGCGGTTCATCCTCTATCGTCGGCTGATATCCCGGTTCCATTTCCAGCAATTTTCTGATAAATCCTTTCGCGGTATCAGGGTAACCTTTAGCGAGAAGAGCCTGCCCAACAATTTTATATGCTAATTTTTGATCTTCTATCGAATAGTCATTTGATTTCAGGCATTCTTTCACCAGATCAATCGCCTCATCAAACCGTCCTTCATAATACATTGTCTGAGCGGCATTCAGCATTTGTTCACATGCCTGTTTACTTTCCTGGGCATAAAGAACCGAGGTGTCGTCAATAACCGGTATCATAAGCTGGAATGTCAAAAAGCTTATGGAGAGCAGAACAGAAATAAATGATTTCAGATTCAAAGTAATTCACGCTCCTTCGATATACATACAAATAATTCCAAATGAACGAATCGAAATATTAAATCACATCCTTCACAGTCACAACAGGGAGAGTCCGGGCACTTCTCATCCGTTCCTTTTTAGTATAAATTTTTGCAGATTTCTACTTTCTTCGTCCACGAGGATTTGTTTTTCACCACCAATTAGCACATATCCCTCTTTTTTGACAGAAATTCTGTGAAGTCCGACCCGCAGTTTAATTTCTTTTGGCGTCATCTCACCGGTATTTTCTCCGTCAACAATTATCTCACCCCAAACAGGCTTTCCATCTGAATCGAATGCCGATACGCTTACACCAACAATCTTATTAAAATCCACAGAAAATTTTACAGTTTCTTTGTCTTTAATGTTTATTTCCTTTTCACAGACGCCCAGTGAAGGATGAATCACTCTTACAACATGTTTCACCGCCGGTAATTGAACCATATATTTTATATCGGTTTCTTTTTTCATCAGTTTACCGTCAATATAAATGGTACCCCAGGGTTTCACATGAACTTCAAGATCCCCCGTTAACTGTTTAAGCTCCCCAAAAAAATTGCTTTCCTGATTTTCAATGACTGTAATGGAACCTGAAAACTCGGAATACCCCGGTTTCTTTATTGAAATCCGGTGCTTTCCGGGTGGTACGGATTCTAATGTGAATGGAGTGACTCTTTCTTTTAGTTCTTTCCCATCCAGCGATACAATCGCTTCCGAAGGATTTGAATTTATGGCTAAGGATCCCGATTTTTTTATCAGTGCCGCAGTAAAACCGGAAGACCGATTTGATCTGACCATCACTTTTTGCGAATAATCAATGTATCCGTCCCGGCGAAGTAATACCTCATATTCACCTTCAGGGTACTGATCACCTTTATATGGCGTTTTCCCTAGCAGGCGATTATTTATCAGTATCTCCGCGCCTTCCGGATTTGATGTTACCGTCAAAACGCCAAATTTTTTCGGTATTTCCGTGACACTGTTACTTTTTGTGTTTAGCCTGAAACTGAGCGGCGCGTTTTGCCCCACATCTGCATAAAATTGAAAAACTTCAGACTCATAACCGGGATGAGATATTTCCAAGGAATGCTCGCCCACAGTTAAACGAAGTTCAGATATTTTTTCCCCGGAAACCATTTTTCCGTCAAGCCTAATCTCGGAATCCGCCGGAAGAATATTTAGCGATACATCAGCAGCCGGAGACAAATTGAATAAAAATGAGCTATTTCTATTATTTTCAATGGTAATCGTAGTGTCCAGATCAAAATATCCGTTTTTATGAAGACGCAGACTCAATTTCCCGCTCCCGGATTTAAAATCATTCAGAGGAGTTATTCCGATCGGAGTCCCATCAACAAATACGCTCGACTGTTGCGGTGAACTGTCAATTGCCACCATTATAGTATCAGCGTCGCTCCTGAACCATGGAATATCATCAGGGAACAGCAGAAAAGCAATCACAGAAAGCAGTAATATGATTAAAGCGGTTGCGGCAAATTTACCAGCAGAATGTTTATTTTTCCCATAATTTATCGCATCGGACAACAAATCACTCTCGCCCGCGCCTTGGTAATTCAATCCACCCGGAGATTCGGCGCTTTTATCACGGACCCTGCTTTTTTCATTGTTTTGAGTATCATAAGTGATACGACTAGTAAAATTTGATTCGAAATATTCGATGGCATCGGCTAATTCTTTCGCGCTCTGATATCTGGTATCCGGATCCTTGGCAATGGCTTTCATAACAATATCATTCAATCCGGAAGGAATTTTTGGGTTATAGGTGACAGGAGGCGGAAATTCTTTGCGTACAATCGTCTCACGTATATCAAAATCCGTGTGACTCTCCTTAAACGGCGTTTTCCCGGCGAGCATCTCATAAAGAGTTATTCCAAGAGCGTAAATGTCACTTCGGAGATCGGTAAACTGAAGTCCTCTCACTTGTTCAGGGGACATATAAAAAAGAGTTCCGCCGGATGCGAAAGTCTGCGTATTGCCTGCGTATTGCTGATCTTTTGCAAGACCGAAATCGGTAATTTTTACAATCCCGTTTTCGGTGATTAAAACATTATTTGGTTTGATATCGCGGTGAATGATGCCGGCGCTGTGAGCATGGCCGATGGCATTGAGCATTTGTTTAAATATACGCAGGGCTTCATCCCAGGTAAACGCTCCACGTCCGGAAATCAAATCGCCAAGTGTTTTACCATCAACGAATTCCATTACAATAAACCACTGGAAATTGTCAGAGCGAAGATCATATATATTTACAATATTCCGGTTTTCAAGTTTCGCGAGAGCCCTGGCTTCCGTTTGAAAGCGTTTTATGAAATTATCATTCATGGATAATCCCGGAGCCAGGATTTTTATGGCAACAATTTTATCCAGTTTAACATTCAGGGCCTTGAAAACCATGCCCATTCCACCCTGTCCCAGACTCTCCAGAATGCGATAGTTATCAAGTACTCTGCCGATAAATGATGAATTTATATTTTTCTTAGCCATAAACCGCTTTCACACAAAATTTACTCTATTCCTCGTCTCTGGCTTATAAAAGTAAGTTTTTATATAATAATCTATCTGATTAATTATCAAATTTTACAAAAAAATTTGATAAGATTCAAAGAATGTTTCACCACGTCTTCCAGACCGGGCCGTAACCTTTTGATGTATCGACTTCATCGCCTGTAAACTTAAGAAATACCTTCATAAAATTTAAGGAAAACGAACCTGTGACTTAAATTAAACACCGCCTGATGGTAATTTGAACAGAAATGCGCAATTACATTGTTCTGCTGTTTATTAATGGGAATTTACTCCAGAGGTGGATTTAGGATGAAGGAACAACGATTTACGATTTATTTAAGAAGTATCAGCATAGTTAAATATTAATTCGATAGCAGAAGTTTAATATTCTATTCTATCATAAATACATGCCGGCCCAGGTACCGATTATGGCACCAACATAAATTGAATCCGTCTCCTCCGCCAGCAGATGATCTGCTTTATCCAGCGAAATAAAACTCTTTGGATGTTTTGCCGTGATAAAAATTTTTGCCGCGTTGTCTATTCCAACGATATTATCGATAGGTGAATGACAGATGAGGAGAGCCTTGCTCAGTTTCCGAATTATTGTATCCATTTTTGCCTGCTCAAGGTCGTCCAAAAATTGTTTTTTAATTCTGAATTGCCGTCCGCCAAGTGATACTTCCGCCTCCCCCTGTTGTTCAATCTCTTCCCGGGTGCTAAGAAATAGATCTTTTACATGCCCCGGATCAAAAGGAGATCCTATTGTGCACACTGCAGCTGAAGATGGAATGGATCGCGCGGCCTGAAGAACGGCCGCGCCGCCAAGAGAGTGTCCGATTAGTATTTTTGGGGCAATGTAATTAGCGCCCAGATAATTTGCCGCCGCGACAAGATCTCCCACATTTGACGAAAAATTAGTATCCGCAAAATCACCTTCGCTCTCACCCAGACCTGTAAAATCAAATCGCATAACAGCAATTCCTTTTGCAGTCAATGATAAATTTATATTATGAACCGCCTTTAAATTTTTGCTGCAAGTAAAACAATGGGCAAAAAGAGCATAGGCAGCGGGTGCTCCCTCATCCGGCAGATCAAGGCGCGCGCTCAGCAGGTAATCCTGACTTCCTTTAAATCTAAGTCGCTCAAATTTCATATCGTTCATCAATTTTGGTTATACGGGCAGCAGCGGATAATTATATCAGTAATTAGAACGTGCATTGCGCTATATTTATTCGGGAATGGCAAAGAATGAATCATTCTCCGCCGGATTAAAACAATCCTTTTGGAGATGCGGGAGCTGAGAGTCTCAACTCGGAAGGATGCAAGATTATAAAATCGATAAGCTAAAACCCAACAAAAAAATAAGTACCAATATGAGGAGACCGGACAATTTATTTACTTTTCGCAAACCCTATCCGGCCAGACTGAGTGTCTGTCTGGAATCTAAAATTCCTTTGATGGCCATTGATTCCGCCTGTTCCCTGCTTAAACAGCCTTCATATTCCATTATAGCAGCCCTTTCTTCAAAGCTTTCCAGTTCATCATCCGTGAGCACATCAAACCTTGATTCAGTATAGAATGAATCCTGAAAGGCAGAGTTATTTTGCAAAATGACTGTTTTCATGATTTACTCCTTTTGTAGTACGTGCGTACACCATTATTATAAAAAGAAATATTTCTGTTGTCAAGAAATAAATTTTTTGAAGACTTTTTGGATAAGGATTATAAGTAGAGGCCTGGATTTACGGTCATTGTGAAAAGATTGTAACGGAGTCACATTTGAAGAATCATTTTACAAATTAATTTTTTGGATTGGAAAAAATCTTCTCCCATTTTGTTTTTAACAATCCCATCCTTAGGACATCACGGTAAACACCTTCAAGATAAGCGTCTTTATATAGAATCCCCTCCAGTTCGAACCCGAATTTGCTGTTTAAATTGATATTTTTAATATTGGTATCAAGTGAATGTATATAAACTTTATTGAAATTCAGTATTCTAAAGGTATGATATAAAAACAGAAATGTGGCAATTTTACCTATTCCCCTGCTCCGGAATTCCGATTTCCCGATCAGCTTTTTCATCTCAATTTTTTGAAAACTCCGGTCGATGGTGTCAGCGCCGATAAATCCGACCAGAGCTTTCTCATAAAAAATGGCAAAATAACAATGATTGACATCGTCAAAAAGATATTTTTTTAGCTCATCCTTTGTCTTTGGGAAAAATCCTATAAATGTCTCCCTGATTTCCGGGGCTTTCAACCACTCGGTGATTTTCCCAAGATAATTTATTTTAAGGGGTTCGATAGAGACTTTTTCAAGACATAAACAATTTTTTTCGTTCCAATGATTATCGACCGCCTGTATGGAAAATATATTATTATAGTAGCGATTATTTCCGGATACCACATTACCTTTTTCTGTAACTAAATCCAGCAGATTAACCGAGACTGTCACGATATCACTTTGTTCGATGCCATAATTGACTAATTCTTTATAGAAGCTGTTGGTTACAAGTTTTAGAATTTGCTTCTGTTTTTGCTGATCGATATCTAAATGGTTACTCGCCATGATAAGATACTCACCTCCCTGATGATGTCCATAACAGGATTACTTTAATAATTCCCATTTAATTTGGAATCACTTAAAACGGTTTAAAATAAGAGATAATTATAGAGAAATCACTATTTATTATTATTTTCTGGTAGATTTCGGCAAAAAATGATGATTTTTATAATCCTGTCTTATTAAGAACAGCCATCGTTATTCTGCTTATACAAAGCAATAGATCCTTATCGTTTGTGATCCTGATTTCCCAGATCTGAGTGCTTTTTCCAAGATGAATGGGTTTTCCCGTTCCATAAACATAGCCGTTTTTTGCTGACCGGACATGGTTGGCGTTAATTTCAAGACCGACACATTCAGACTTTTCCGGATCCACTGTAAGATATGCCCCCACGCTGCCGATTGTTTCCGCTAGCGCCACAGAAGCGCCCCCATGGAGAATACCCGCGGGCTGAATAGAACGGTGATCGACCGGCATCCGGGCTTTTAAATAATCGGGTCCAAATTCCACAAATTCAATACCGATTTGTTCGGCCATTGTGTTTTTACCTTTTTCGTTAATACCCTCAATACTGAATTTACTGTGCCAGATACTCATTTTTACCCTTTCTGTTTACGACTCAAAACATTTTTTCGTATAGCTCATAATGTTTATTTGACATATTTAAACCGGCATACACCTGTTGCGCGTACGTATTTCTTTTGTCAACATATAATCTGATCCCGATTACACCTGCTGCCAATGCCATTCGCTCTGTTTCTTCAAACAATTTCCTAAAGATACCCCGGCCTCTGTATTCAGGCAGAATAAATACGCTGTGCAGCCACCAGACTTCGGCGTTCCGCCAATCACTCCACTCCTTCTGGACAAGCATCGAACCAATTGGATTGTCGGTTTTATCCTTAACAATCAGATAAAAGCCTCTTTCAGCATGATCAAAAATCGCGCTGACCCCATTTCTGACTGTTGCAATTTCCAGCTCAAGATTTTCTGTTTCCAGCGCCATTTTTAGCTGAAAATCAGCAATAATATTTGTTTTGGACCGGTCCGCTTTTTCAATCCTGAAAAAAAATTGAGATTTCATCGCGCTTCTCTCATATTGTTATGAATATTGATTCGTTATCATCCATTTTTAAGTTAAATTTAAATGATATGGAGCGGATCTCCAATATTTATAACCCGTCGAAATACAAACAAATTTGAATAAGGGAAAATTTATTTACACAAAACTGCGTTAAAATAAAAGTGCGTATCCTTTTGATTTAATCGCTTTGAATAATTGAAAAATATATGTTATAATATTTCTAAGCGGAAAATCAACAGCCGGAACAACCACTCTTCAATAGAACACACATCTTGAGAAGGAATGTTTATGACACAAGATACCAACTCAGGCAATAACAGAGAAAATGTTTATTCCACAACATCATCAAAAACCGGAATAGCAAAATTTTTTGAGACTTTGCTCAGACGTTTCCGGACTGTTAGCTATCTGGTCGCGTTGATACCGCTTTATATTCTGGGAGTAATGATCATGACCATTTCTCTCACACCGGGAGTCTATTTCTTTCATTATGTTCTGGATATTACTAAAGACTGGATGCAGGTTTTTCAGTTTGGCGCAATTGCTTTCGCTCTTGTCGTTGGTTTTTTCATGTACGGATTCACGATTATTTTTGTAGCGCCCTTTTTTAATTTCATATTACCACTACGTATTAAGCCGTGGCGCGGGGGGTATTATTCTTTGCAATCCGTACCCTGGTATTTTCACAATGCCTTCACTTATCTGGTTCGATATACATTTTTGGAATTTATAACACCGACACCTCTTAACATTCTGTTCTACAGACTTATGGGTATGAAAATTGGAAAAGGCGTGCATCTAAATACAACAAATATATCCGATCCATCCCTGATTGAGATTGAAGATAATGTGACCATCGGAGGGTCCGCCACAATCGTTTGTCATTACGCGGTGAGAGGATTTCTGGTCATCGCGCCCGTGAAGATCGGAAAAGGAGCTACCGTCGGTCTGAAAGCGACCATATTCGGTGATGTAGAAATAGGAGCCGGCGCCACCATAGCGCCGCATGAGGTAGTGCGGCCAAAATCAAGAATTCCGGCGGGATATCCATCCAAAAAACCGGGGAAAGAAGCTGAATTTACTTCCAAAACATTGAACAGCGCTTCATCCGACTAAGATTGCAGTATATTTTCCAGCGTTTCATCACTGTGAGGACGCGCGCTGATATGATTTACAACCCAGGCAGATATCTTTACGGCAAACTTCCCGGAAGTTGAAATATCCTTACCTTGCAAAAATTTTGATAAAAAAGCGCCCGCAAATGAATCACCCGCCCCTGTCGCGTCGATAATCGTATCTGTTGCCGAGGGGATATGAGTTTCCTTACCTTCACACAGAATCAAAGCTCCATTGGAATCTAGTTTTAGCGCGATAATCGCACCGGGTATCATCGCGGATAATTTCTTTATAATGGCTTTTGGATTCTTTTCACCGCTCAAAACACGTCCCTCCTCAAAATTTGGGAAAAATATGTCTATTTTCAGGTCCCGGATGTACGACATAAACTTATCAGGGCCGATTTCAGCGATGATCTGAAATGACGCCGGATCAAGCGAAATGGTGCCGCCTGACTCCTTAACCGTTTTCGCGGCCATCCTTGAGGCGGAACGCGGCGGATCGCGGAAAAGCGACCATGCGCTTAAATGTAAGTGCTGCGTATTTTTAAAAATTGCCACAGGCAGTTCGGAAGTCAGGAGATAAAAATCCGCTCCCTGACCGGACACCATTGACCGCTGTCCATTGTGATCTATCCATACCGAAACGGCGGCGGTGCGATGCTCACTCGTGCCGATCAGATGCGCTTCCACATTTTCCCAGGCCAGGTTATCTGCCGCCATTTGGCCGAACCTGTCCCGTCCTACTTTTCCGACAAAAGTTGTCTTTAATCCGCATCTCGATGCCCAGACAGCGACATTTGCCGCGCTTCCCCCCGGCGCAAACATTACTTCGCCGAAACTATCCCCACCGGGCAGTAACTCACTATTTGTCCTTATGAGTACATCCCACGCAAAATCGCCCAGAACGGTTAAAGGAATTTTTTTTGTTTGATTACGATTCGTCATTAGTTTCTCTATATGCCAATTGATCTCCGGAAAATGAATAACACGCGTCGATTAATCAAAATATTTCACGCCGGCCAAAAATATTTTCTGTTCCTTATTTCCTGGTATATTTTTGCCAACAAATTTACCCGTTCTTTCGGAATGCGCCATTTTACCAAAAATCTTACCATCCCTGCTTGTGATACCTTCAACCGCGTGCAGCGAACCGTTTGGATTAAAATCGATATCATACGTTGCTTCCCCATCAAGATTCACATACTGGGTGGCAATTTGTCCGTTTCTGATTAACTCATCCATTACTTCATCCGGAGCCACAAAACGCCCTTCCCCATGTGATACGGCCACGGTGTGAATGTCGCCCGGATCAGAATTTGCCAGCCATGGTGAATGAACGGATACAACTTTCGTATGTACCATTCTCGATACATGCCGTCCGATTTCATTAAATGTGAGCGTGGGACTTTTTTCATCCATTTCGCGGATCTCCCCGTATGGAAGAAGCCCAAGCTTAATAAGCGCCTGGAATCCGTTGCAGATTCCCAGCATCAGCCCGTCTCGTGTGTTCAGAAGATTCATAACCGCTTCATTTATGGCGGGATTTCTGAATACCGCGGCGATAAATTTTCCCGATCCTTCCGGTTCATCACCTGCGCTGAATCCCCCCGGAAGCATCACAATCTGAGCGTTGTTGATTTCATCAGCCATTAATTTCAAGGATTCATTTAGATCTTTTGAAGTCAGATTTTTCAAAACAAAGACATTTGATAGAGCACCGGCCTTATTAAATGCCCTTGCTGAATCATATTCGCAATTTGTTCCCGGAAACACCGGAATGAATACCCGGGGTTTTGCTATTTTAATCGCTGACCGGCGCGTACTTCGTTTTTCATATTTGATAATGGCCGGTTTTTCATTCTTATAAGCTGTTTTCGATGGAAATACATGTTCCAGCGGGCTTTCCCACTGCCTGACCGCATCTTCAACGCTAATATTTGTTGTTCCGAATTGAATGACCGGTTCATCGGTCGTCTGACCCAGAACCCGAAAACTTAATCCGGCAAACAATGATGCAGGGTTTTCTGATGCTTTTAGCTCAAGGACAAAGGAGCCGTGTTCCGGGGTAAATAATTCGCTTAATTCCGGAACATCAGTAAGAACCACGCCGATTCTGTTCCCGAATGTCATTTTTGCTATTGCCGCCGCTATTCCGCCGTACCGGACTGTCTGAGCCGCCACAATTTTCTTCTCCCGGATCAGTCCGGTCACTATTGAATACATCCCTGCAATATATTCAAAATCCGGTATTTCTTCGCCGTCTCTCGGAAGCGGCAGAAAAATCACATGATTTCCCGCTTCCTTAAATTCCGGTGAAATGATGTCTGAAGCATCAGAAACATCCACCGCGAACGACACAAGGGTCGGAGGCACATTCAGATTTTCGAATGTCCCTGACATGCTGTCTTTTCCGCCGATGGCCGCGATTCCCAAATTTATTTGAGCATAGAACGCTCCAAGCAGCGCGCTGAATGGTTTGCCCCATCTGTATTTATCGGTGCCTAATTTTTCAAAATACTCCTGGAGCGTGAGATATACGCGTTTATAATCGCCTCCCGACGCGACAATTCTGGCAACTGATTCAATCACGGCATATAGCGCGCCATGAAACGGCGACCATTTTGACAATTTAGGATCAAATCCGAAACTCATCAATGTGGCGGAAGTTGTTTCTTCATCCGTCACAGGTATTTTCGCGGCCATCGCTTCTGCCGGAGTAATCTGATATTTTCCGCCGAATGGATGAAGAACAGTCGATGCTCCGATGGTACTGTCAAAACGCTCAACCAGCCCTCGTTGTCCGGCGACACCAAGATCTCTCAAAGTGGTGAGAAAAGAATCCTCAAAGCCGGATGTAATTGGATCCACTCCTTCCGGAAAGGAATTAAAATAATTCTTATCTGCATCCGGAGAAGCCACCGCAATATCCGTTTTCTGGCTCACGCCGTTTGTGTCGAGGAACTTCCGGTCAATATCGACAATTTTCTGTTCCCGCCAGAACATTCTCAACCTGTTTAAATCAGTGACCTTCGCCACCGGTGTTATTTCAAGATTTTCATTGGATGCAAATTCTGAAAATTTACGAACATCTTCCTGCGCGATCACCACCGCCATTCGTTCCTGCGATTCGGAAATCGCCAGCTCTGTCCCATCAAGACCCTCATATTTTTTAGGGACCGCGTCGAGAAAAATATCAAGCCCGTCACTCAGTTCACCTATGGCGACCGAAACGCCGCCGGCTCCAAAATCATTACATTTTTTTATCAGCCGGCTTGCCTCCGGATTTCGGAACAGCCGTTGTAATTTTCTTTCTGTAGGGGGATTACCCTTCTGGACTTCCGCTTCATTTTTTAGAGCGTGTTCCGTATGCGCCTTGGATGAACCTGTCGCGCCACCTATCCCATCTCTCCCTGTTCGGCCCCCGACCAGCAGAATCACATCACCGGCAACCGGTTTTTCACGGCGTACATTTTCCCTGGGAGCCGCGGCTATCACAGCGCCTATCTCCATTCTTTTTGCCACATATCCCTGATCATATATTTCGGTCACGAGGCCTGTGGCAAGACCAATCTGGTTGCCGTATGAGCTGTAGCCATGCGCCGCTTTTGTCGTTATTGTTCGCTGCGGTAATTTCCCGGGCAGAGTATCTTCAACCTTAGCCCGCGGGTCGCCGCTGCCCGTAACACGCATAGCCTGATAAACATAGGTTCTACCGGAAAGCGGATCACGAATCGCCCCGCCCAGACAGGTTGCCGCCCCACCAAACGGTTCTATTTCCGTCGGATGGTTATGTGTTTCATTTTTGAACATCACCAGCCAGTCATCCTTTTTCCCGTCAACATCCACCTGAACCGATATGCTGCATGCATTGATCTCATCCGAAACATCCAGTTTGTCAAGCATCCCTTTCTTACGCATGTCTTTCACAGGGATTAGCGCCAGATCCATAAGACTCATATCCTTCGGATTTTGAGCATATACATTTTTGCGGGATAGACGATACATCTCAAAGGCTTTTTTAACGGCATTGGAAAGGGGAGCATCATCAAATTCGACGTTTTCAATCTTTGTCAGAAACGTTGTGTGGCGGCAATGATCCGACCAGTATGTATCAAGTACCTTTATTTCCGTAATCGTAGGATCGCGTTTTTCTTCGTTTCTGAAAAATATGCGGGTAAACTCAAGATCATCCGGACTCATCGCAAGCCCGAGCTCATTCATCAGAGAACCGATTTGCTTTTGGGAAAAATCGAGGAATCCCGTTACAATACCGACATCATCCGGTTCATCGACTGCCTGCTCCAGCGTTTCCGGTTTATCAAGACCGGCATCTTTCGAATCCACGGGGTTGATACAGTATTTTTTTATTTTCTCAAATATTTTATCAGAAATAGTTCCATCAAGAATTATTATTTTAGCGGTTGTTATCAGCGGAGGATCCTGATGACTCAGCACCTGAATACACTGCATCGCCGAATCCGCCCTTTGATCATATTGTCCGGGCAGATACTCGATGCCAAAAACCTTTTCCCCGGGATGGATTTTTAATACTTCATCATATACGTGGTCAATGGGGGGTTCTGAAAAAACGGCCGTTCGTGACTCATTATATATCTGGTCTGAAATTTCGGATATATCATATCTGTAAAGGATGCGGAGAGATAGTAGCTCCTTTACTCCAAGATTTTCTCTCAAATCATTTATAAGACTTTGCGCTTCAACATCAAAGCCTTTTTTCTTTTCGACATATAGCCGACGAATCGAGTTCATAGAATAAATCTTTCTGACAGGATTCTACCAAAATTTTTTGCATCAAATATAACGACATAACAAATAAAACAAAAAAAATCTTCTTGAGAATTCCAAAATGATTGTATTGTTAATACAGGGGTGATATGATGTTTTTAGAAATAATTAAAGATTCCGGAGGAGCAAGTCCGCATTCAGATTAGCAGATTCAATCCGTTTAAAATAGTTCACTGTGCCCACCTTTAATTCAACTGTAGAACTCTCGTCACAAACGATGAGACCCTTGGGGTGCAATTGCAGGGCGCTAACCGTCCACATATGATTCACACCATCTTCCACGACCTTCGCGAGCGCTCTCGCTTTCGGATGACCACTGATAATAATCAAAACCTGGTCTGAGTCAAGAACAGTTTTTACCCCGACTGTGAGTGCCATTTTCGGTACTTTTACGACATCATCATCAAAGAACCTGGCGTTTGCCAAAAGCGTGTCTTCCGTCAATGTTTTGACCCGCGTCAGTGAACCGAGAGAAGAGCCGGGTTCATTGAAGGCAATATGACCATCGGGACCGATGCCTCCCACAAACAGATTAACGCCGCCGTATTCTCTGATTTTATTTTCATACCGTTCGCATTCCGCATCAGGATCGGAAGCGTTGCCGTCAGGGATATTAAAATTTTCTTTCCTGATATCGATGTGTTTGAAAAAGTTTGTGTGCATATACGAATGGTAACTTCCGGGATGGTCGACAGGAAGCCCGACATATTCATCCATGTTGAAGGTGACTACGTTTCTGAAGGATATTTTAGCTTTTTGACAGAGTGAAATCAGTTCTTTGTACATTCCCAAAGGCGACGATCCTGTGGGAAGGCCCAGAACAAAAGGTTTATTTTTATCCGGCTTAAAATCGATTATTGATTTTGCCACATACCATGCCGCCCATTTGGAGACTGCATTATAATCCGGTTGGATGATCAGCCGCATAGATTCCTCTCCTCGCCCAAATTTGTATAATCATATATAGTATATGATCAACATCCATTTGAACAAAACAATATTTAATTATTTTCCGGAAATGGTGAGAATATTTGATAAAACTTGTTGATGTATTCCCTGTGAATAGAGATTTTGCTTACAGATGCCTTTAATATTACCGGCTAAAGATCTTTATCTGTAAACAGATGCATAAATATTTTATTTTTTAAAGACAAATTTTGTCTGGTCAAATTTTACCACAGTCTTTAAAAACCCCACAAATTCTGAATATAAATCCCGGGAGAAATGGTTTGTTTTATACTCGAAAAACCTTACAAAATAAAGATATTGATCTTCAAATTTAAATTCTGTTTTAAAGGTTGCAAAAGAATTATCAATATTAATCATTTCCGGAGCGGCTTCTAACACATACCCATACGGAATCTTAATCCTGACTGAATCCGTATCCTTGTACGGATAATTGAAATGTATCGGAAATTCGCGCTCATCTTCATCTTCATCCGGTATGTTGGATGATGTCTTTCGGTTGAAAATATTCGGATTAATGAAAAGGCGTGATCCACTCTTTGTAACCCCCTTCTCATAAACGCCATCAAAATTTATTAAAACTACTCTTTCGTCCGTCCCGTCTTCTAAAAACTCATAATTATTTATAGTAAGTCCCGGTATGTAATTACCAAATATTTTTTGGAGTTCGATTTTTTTATCATCATTCTTTGCATATTCAAACAGTGATTTAAAAAATCGTTTCTGTTTCCCTGTCGTTTTTACACAACTTTTTATATTGAGCGTGCCGGAAAGATAAATTTCCGCTGTGGAAGATGATATCCATCTATTTTTATCTGAAGGAGCGACAGGAGTTTGTATCATCTCTCCCGCATCATCTTTGATTACCAAAGCGTCTATTCCTTCAATCTTATACGGCATATCTTTTATATCGAGAAAATCAGCAGTGCACTCCAGCCAAAGCGTATCATCTTCAAATGGTACAAAAGCAATACAGTGATTAAATTGATTTGACGGGAAATCCTTAATCACAGTTCCCCGATCTCTCGTCTTTGCAAGAGCGGGATATGCCTGAATCCCCGCCTCAGTAAGCATTGCCACCATATATGTAGTAAGATCTTTACAATCACCGTATCGATTTTTGTGAACTGAAATCGCAGAATGTGGTTGCCAGCCTCCTATGTCTAAATAAATAGCCGCATAGCGCGTCTTTTCCTGGAGATATTTATATAAAGTTCTGGTTTTTTCATATTGGTTGTCCAGACCTTTTATTAACTCATGAACTTCATTTTTCGCTTCCTGTGACAGTTCATAACTTCCTTTTGCCATTATGCGATACCAATCTGCCATGGCGTCCCAATTAACAAATGACCCGTAACTTTCTCCCAGTCGGAAATTTTGTGGAGCAAAGAACAGCGCCATTTGAATTTCATTTTCCGGTGGTAAAAAATCTTCGCTAATCCTTGGAATTACATTCTCTATCTCCCAATAATGAACCGAATCGCCTCTTTCTATGGTCCTCACAGGAATTACTTCCATGCCAATTCCATAATTATTATATGATACCGGATGTTCCAGGATTAATTTATAACTGGAAAATAAAATCGGAATATCAGATTGCGGATACCATGACGGCCAAAAGAAGAGGCTGCTCAGTTCCAGCTTGTAGGAGTATTCCAAAACATACGGATAAGTATGATAAACCAATTCAAAATATTTATTTTTATTTTTCACGTAAAGAATATGATCCGGAGATATTGTTGATTCTTTAATCTCATTTTTTTGAAGCTCTCTCAACTTTCGACCTGAGGTATCAGTTATTACCGCTTTTATATCTTTGGCCTCAATAAAATCAGATTCCTGCAACCATAGACCGCAGTACTTTTCACCCGATTCATTTTTAATCAAAATCCGCCTTTTTTTGTAAAACTCAGCAGCATCTTTATTTTTAAGAGTGCAAATATTTATATCATCGAGAATCAAGGCGTTCGCTTCATTTTTTAAGGAATCCATTATTACATCTGTAGTTATTTTCTGAGGATAGCTCATTACTGTGAAACACAGCATTAAAACAAAAAAAATAAAAATTCTGTTCATTTCTTGATCATCCTAATCTCATAATTCGTAAAAAACTTCAGTTCAAACAGATTGCCTAAAAACGATGATAAACTTCAACACACAGACGATAAGAGTGATGCCATCTAACATTCTGTATTCTGTATAATGTGTGATTGAAATTTAAATATTATCATGGTTATATCTACTCCAGATGGTTAAGAACTATCTGGTCCTGGTCAGAATTGACAATTGTATCATAAATTTTTCTTAAAATCGTGTACTCTTTTGGTTGAAATTGCGTACGGCCCAAATTAAACTTTCTTCGGCATTCGATTGAATTTTCATTTCCAAAGTAGATTTTTGAAAATGATAAGTTTTCCATTCTACCGCTTGATACTTTTGGTTTTTCACTTATGGAATACGAATCGGGGAAATTAATCATTATAGTTTCCGTTTGTGTGTAGTCATACAAGTAATCCACCGGGAATTGTCTTTTTTCTCTAATAAAAGGGTTTTTTTTAGTCCGTGTTATAAACGGAGGCGTGAAATATACGATCGTGCCCGTGTCATTCGTGTATTCCGGCAGATGATAAAACAGCTCAACAGTCAATGGCATTTCAATAGAATCTAAATTTTCACAAACAAATGAATCGAGAATCGCTTCAGAATATAAACTTTTCAGTTTATTTTCGAAATATTCATTCAAATCTTTGGTTGAAATAT
>JBFXGD010000035.1:0-26361 GCA_050178385.1 Calditrichaceae bacterium | reverse complement strand
TCCGAATAAACGCCATGCAGGATCAGATTCTTTCCTTATTTCGGCGAGTGCTGAAGCCGGATTATTCTTCGCCAGATGGATAAGAGTAAGATATGGATACACTCCTGGATATCCTGAATTTAATTCAAGGGTTTTCCTGAAAGCAGCTTCAGCTTCCTCCAAACGACCGGCGTAATAGGCTTTTTTACCAAGGATATAGCGTGCAGAAGTGTTCAGGGGATCATGTTCAATCAAACTTTTGATACCTGCTATCGCTACATCCAAGCGCCCAAGAAAACCCGCCAATTGGGCCGATCCTGCAACGGCGTTTACGTCTACCGGATCATATTTCAATGCCAGGTGGAAGACCGAATCCGCTGCAACCCAATCCCGGTCATAGGAAAAATAGATGTACCCCATTGCAGATAGGGCGCTGGCCAGTTTAGGATTGAGTTGAAGAGCTATGTTTAGTTCATTACGCGCTTTCCTATGGCCTTCATCAGCCTGCACATATCCAAATCCTGCTTGATTCATGTGTACTCCGGCTAGGTCCGCCCATGCTCTGGCAAAACCCGGATCTAGCTCCACCGCATTTTCCAAATAAGTGATTGCCTTTTCCAAGTTTGCTTCATCGAACTGCTTTGCAAAATATATTCCTTGTAGATAAGCGTTGTACGCTTCCGGGATGGTTTCCAACTGTTGTGTCTGTCTCATACCAAATGGAAGACTAACTTTAAGCGTTTTAGCCACGGAATTTGTGATATTCTCCTGTACATAAAAAATGTTTTCCAATTTCTGGTCAAATATCTCAGACCAAATATATGTGTCGGTGGACACATCAATCAATTGAGTTGAGATACGAAGTTGATTGCCGGATTCACGCAGGCTGCCTTCCAGGATATTTTCTACGTTAAGTATTCTGGCAATGGTCCGTATGTCGGTGTTTGTTCCTTTGAACGAGAAAGAAGAAGTCCGTGATGTAACCCGAAGATTTGGATTTCTGGCCAACATATTCGACAGTTCCTCAGCCAAGCCATCAGCTAAGTACCCGTAGTTTTTTTTGAGACTTCGGTCAACAAAAGGAAGAACAGCAATAGTATGGATATTCTCATCAGGAGCCTTTGAATCTGGTTTTATAAAGAGAATGCTAATGGTAAGAAGTAAAAGCATAACTGCTAAAAGCAGCCGGTGAATATTCTGTTTTTTAAAAAGGGCTTTTAATATGATTGTGTGGCTGACCGCCATATTACTTAGATCTGATGTCAATTGGCTTATGTTCTGATATCTTGCCTCGGTGTCTTTGGTTAGCGCCTTATCGACGATAATTTGTAATATTTCCGGAAAATCGCTTTTATAGCAGGTTAGTGGCTCCGGTTCAGTGTTAACAATCGCATAAAGTATGGCCTGATCATATTCGCCTTGAAATGGTAATCGTCCGCTAAGCATCTCATAAAGAACAATGCCTAATGACCAGATATCAGTCCGGTGATCTACTTTCTCACCACGTATCTGCTCAGGAGACATATATGCCACAGTGCCTACAGTAGTTCCGGTTTTTGTCAGTTGAGTCGAACCGATGAATTTAGCCAGACCAAAATCCATGATTTTTGCAATCCCCTGGCTGGTAACCATAATATTAGATGATTTTATGTCACGATGCACTATTCCCTTTTTATGAGCGACCTCTAATGCTTGGCATATTTGTAAAGCATAATTTATCACGTCTTTTAGAGGTAGAGGCCGATTATTATTTTCCAATATAATTTTTTTTAATTCTTTTCCATCGATGTATTCCATCGTTATAAATAGTTGATCATTGGTTTCCTCAATTGCATAGACTGTTGCGATGTTAGGATGATTCAAAGCTGCTGCTGCCCTGGCCTCTATAACAAATCGTCTTCTTTCAGAATGATTTGTTGAAAAATGACGGGGAAGTAATTTGATAGCGATTTTACGTTCCAGTTTGGTGTCATCGGCTTTGTAAACCACACCCATTCCGCCCTGGCCGAGCTTTTCGATAATTCTGTAATGGAGTAATTTTTTCCCAATCATTTTACTACTTTCTTCTATCGTTGCCGAGAAAGATAGCTTGCTGAGGAGGAATCGATGTTGATAATACGATGGTGTAGATTAAAGGTCGGTTTCTATATTGAATTTCCCAACCATTAGTCATTGTAATTAAACAAATCTTTTAATACGATTTATTCCTTTTTATTATATCCAATTATATCCAAGAATTATATTTCTCGTCATTAGTTCATTATTGCTTCAGATCGTTTTTACATCCGATGACTAGAATTTAGACTAAAGAATCTCTCGTTTTAGCCGGCGATAAGCAAGAGATATCGACTAAAGAGATTATTAATATATTAAGTATGTCATTATATTCTCTTTAATGAATTGAAGTTAAATTTTCTATCATTAAATCCGTTAACCGGCTATACGAGTGATCATGAAATACTTGTTTTTTGTGGTGGATTTAATAAATTGACACGCTGGTCATTTATAACATATTTAGGGTAATGAGCTAATGATACAGAATATGAATCAACTCGAAAAAGAGTTAATCAAACTCAATATAGATGTTCGCAGGAATGAACCGATCGCGCCATACACAACTATGAAAGTCGGAGGCAATGCCCGGTTGTTTGTGGAAGCAAAGGACAATCATGAGCTGGAAACATCCATCATGCGGGCTCACGCTCTTGATGTAAAGTTTTTCGTGATCGGAAAAGGCAGCAATATTATCGTTTCAGATGACGGATTTGATGGCCTTGTTATCTATAATAATACTTCGTCCTGGAAAATCCTTGATGAAAAAACAGCGACGGATGGCAGGAAACATGTGCAGAGCAGGTTTGATTCTCTCAGCCCGTCGATGAATTCAAATACCGCTCTGAGCTATAATGAAGACGACGCGCCTGACAGAATCGTCCGCGCGGATTCCGGCCTGAAGCTGTATCTTTTTATGAAAACGCTTTTTGAAGAAGGCATCACCGGTTTGCAATGGTTTGCGGGAATACCTGGGACGGTCGGCGGAGCGATTTACATGAATATGCACGGCGGGCATCATTATTTTGGTGATCTGGTGGAAAAAGCGGCTGTGACGGATGGCCTTAAAACAAAAATTGTTGATCATGATTACTTTCAGTTTGATTATGACAGCAGTATCCTGCACGAGACAAAGGAAGTGGTTCTCTGGGCGGATCTCAGGCTAAAGGCCGGCGATGTGGAAAAAGCACGCGAACTGGCAAAAAACTGGTCCAAAGAGAAGTCCAATCAGCCCTGGCGTTCGGCGGGATGTATCTTTCGTAATCTGAGCGAAGAAGACAGGATTGACCTGGATTTACCGACTTCCTCGATGGGATATGTGATTGATCAGGTATTACATCTGAAAGGAACAGGGAAGGGTGACGCGGTAATTTCTGAAAGTCATGCCGCGTTTATCGAAAATCTCGGGGATGCCCGCGCTTCGGATGTGGCGGCATTGATTAATCTCGTCAGGGAAAAAGCCCGGGAGAAGCTGGGAATTGAATTGAAAACAGAAGTTGAATTAATCGGAAAATTTTAAAGGTATAACATGTCTAAATTTATTATTGAGGGTGGTATTCCGCTGAACGGTGAAATAAAAGTGGCGGGAAATAAAAATGCCGCGTTACCGATTATCGCGGCAGCCGCGCTAACGGATGAAGATTGCATTATTGAAAATATGCCGGCTATCCGCGATGTGGATGTAATGCTTGAAATCCTGGCGGATTTAGGAAAAAAGGTAGAGAGAACGGCGCCGAATGTATGTAAGGTCAGCGGTTCGATTTCCAAAACCAGGGTTAACGACGCGCTGGCAAATAAATTGCGGGCCTCCATTCTTTACCTGAGCGTGATCCTGGCAAAAACCGGTGAGGTGGAAATGGTGCCTCCCGGTGGTTGTGTGATAGGCCGCAGAAATGTGGACAGCCATTTTGATGTCATTGAATCGTTCGGAGCCACTCTGGAATTTGATGAAAAAAATTATAAAGCGAATTTATCATCTCCGCGGGCGCCATACATATTTCTGAAAGAAGCTTCGGTGACGGCAACAGAAAACGCCATGCTCCTTGCCGCTTCTGTCGCGGGTGAAACCACCATAGACAACGCGGCCAGCGAACCGCATGTATCCGATCTGGCGGATGTGCTGAAAAAGATGGGCGCGGGAATCAGCGGAAGAGGAACCAACCGGCTCATCATCTCCGGGAAAGATAAACTCAGCGGATTCAGGCACCGGATTATGCCGGATCATATCGAAGCGGGTACTTTGGCAATCGCCGCCGCCTCCACAAAAGGGGAGATGATTATTCACGATGCCTATCGTGAAGATCTGCGGATGACCTATCATTATATGAAGCAGATGAATGTTGATTTGGAGTTTATCGATCATAAGACGCTGAAGGTGCGGCCGTCTGAACCGGTCTCTCAGGCTAAAAAGATCCAGGTGGGATTATGGCCGGGATTCCCTACTGATTTAATGAGTCCGATGATTGTTTTGGCGACCCAGGCGAAAGGGACAACCCTTTGTCATGACTGGATGTTTGAAGGGCGGATGTTTTTTGTTGATAAACTGATCATCATGGGAGCGCAGATTGTGCAGTGCGATCCGCATCGTGTCCTGGTTTCCGGTCCGACGATGCTGCGCGGTCAGGAACTCAGTAGCCCGGATATCAGGGCCGGTATCGCGCTGGTAATCGCCGCTTTGACGGCCAGAGGCACAAGCCGGATCGACCGGATTGAACTGGTTGACAGGGGATATGAAGATATTGCCGCCCGTTTAAACAAGCTAGGCGCCAGCATCACTCGTGAACAATAAAAATAAAGATCAGTCCGGGCAGTAATTGACCGGATTGATCTGTTTTTTTCCGGTTTAAAATTCTTCCACTTCAAGTTCGTTTTTTAACAGTTTCTCAAGGGTGGCGTCCACATCCGGATTATCCACAAAATAGCATTTGATATTATTCGTTTTTAATTCTTCGATCAGTCTGGGTCCGGCAGTCCGTGTGAATACCGCGGAACATCCCTCCAGTGTTTTAATCAGATCTTCATGTGAATGATGGCTGTGCTCGTGACCGTGATCGTGATGATGACCGTGTCCATGTTCATCTCCGTGCTCATGGTGATGGTTATCATCATGTTTCATCAGATTTTCAACCATCGCGCGATTAGTGATTTTATCTCCTTCGATGGTTACAATCAAAAAATGTTTTGTTCTCCCCATGTGACCTGTGATGGTTTTGCCATTGTTGGTGCTGAAAGCAATCTTAGTCTGTCCCATATTTTCTCCCTTTGATAAATATTCACTTCTTCTTGGATAAGATTTTTGATAATTTTGTGTTAATCCGGCGTCCCGGCCGCAGTTCGGGCAGCAGGGGGATTTCGTGCCCCTGAATTCAATCCGGCAGGCAGGGCATTCGATAAATACGACTTCGGAAGCACTATCCGAATTATTGAAATGGATTGATTTCTGATTCAAGAGCGCGTCGGCTATTTTTCGAAGGGATTTATTAAGAATCCTGCCGAACGTCTGCCTCGAGACACCCATAATCTCAGCGGCATCCTGATGATACAGCCCTTCGTGATAAGCAAGCCGAAATGCTTCTATCTCGTCCGTGTCCAGCTCTACCTTTTCCAGACCGGATGCTTCATATCCGACCGGTGCCATCGGCAGCAAATCATGCCTTGAATGAATTTTCCTGCATTTATGTGGACGCGCCATGTTTTTCCTTTGTTATGAGCATATGCCCATAATATAAATATTGTATGTATAAAAACAAACTAATTTTTTAGCGGTTAACGAATTTCAGTTTTTTTTAAGTTTAATTTTTCCCTGAAATGTTTATATTAGACGATAATTTGGCGCGCTGACTTTGGAATAATGAATGATGAGATCCGGATCAAAAACGTTTCTGTTTATTATCTTTATTTTCGCGATTCTGACTTTGCTGTTTTCTCCCCTGATCGGAAGCAGTCCCGTCAATTTCATAGATGCTTTTAATGATCCATCATCTGTCAGCGGGCGCATTCTGCTGTCGATCCGGATGCCGAGAATCGCGTTTGCTTTTCTCGTGGGCGCGGGATTATCCATTGTAGGCGCTATTTTTCAGGCTCTTCTTCGTAATGATCTGGCGACGCCATACACACTCGGTGTTTCCAGCGGCGGGGCCTTCGGCGCGGTCGTAGCCATAAAAAGCGGAATCATTTTCAATATCTTTATATTTTCATCCGTTGGTCTTTTTTCAATTGCCGGCAGCCTGCTTAGCATTTTGATTATTTATCTGATTGCGAGCGGTGACAGGGAATTATCCACTTATACTCTTATCCTGGCAGGGGTTACCATAAGTCTGTTTTTCTCCGCATTTACACTTTTTATTCATTATATCGCCGATTTTACGGAAACCTACCGCATGGTGCACTGGCTGATGGGGGCTCTCGATGTAACGGACTGGAATTATCCTCTGGCAATATTGATTATTCTGGCAGTTGTTTTTGGATATGCATATGTAAACCGTCGCGCTTTTAATCTGATTCTGGCGGGGAATGAGCTTGCGCTCTCCAAAGGTGTTCAGGTCGATCGATTACAAAAATGGAGCTTTTTTCTGGCATCGATTCTGGTGGGGATTATCGTCTCAATCGCCGGACCGATCGGATTTGTGGGATTGATCATTCCACATGTTCTGAGGCTTTTAACCGGACCGGATCACCGCGTATTATTTCCGGGAACGATACTTTTGGGAGGCAGTTTCCTGGTATGGTGTGACACTCTGGCGCGGACGATTATCTCTCCGGCTGAACTTCCTGTGGGAATTATCACTTCCATACTGGGCGGGCCCTTCTTTATTTATCTGCTGATTCGTAAGAAATCTGAAAGAGTATAAAGAAAGAAAAAAGACAAAAGAAAAAAAAGCAAGCCGCGGTGTTAAACCGTTTGCTACCAATTGTTTTACTGCCCTGATGATGATAGGGAAAGACTGTCAAAAAATCTTGGCTATAATTTCACACCACGCTTAAAATAGGTGATTCGGAACGACTTACTTCCTCTTTCCATTCCTAAATCCCAATTCCTGGCATTTTACCCGATTTCCATCCCCACCTATATACCCGATTCCCCTCTTTTTTCTTCTATCTTTTTTCTTTTATCTTAACTTCCTACTTCCTACTTCTTACTTCCCTCCTCCCCGCAATATCCAAATTTATACAATTCCCCGTCCTGGTCTTCCAGATAATAAAGACGGCAATCCTCCGGTACAAGGGTCTTTTCGTTCGTATTGTTTAAATAGCGTATTCCGTTTGCATTATCATTTACAATATATATTTCTGCTTTTGTATATGGATAGCTGTAAATGCCGGAGATCTTCCGGGCCATTCTGAGTAATTCAGAGTCCTTTATATTTTCAGGGACAGCAATATTTAAAACCACCTGATACTTTTTTGGTGTTTTAAACGAGACAAGCCAGCCGTAATCCAGCACGGGAACAGGAATTTCGGCATCGCCGATCGCCGGGATCCGGACTTTTGTGAATAAATCCTGTGAATCAGGTTTCATCACGCGGATTTCAATGTCACCCTGATACACTATTTCCTGATATGCGTCTCCAATATTTCGGGCCTGGGCCTTCGCGCTGCTTTCTGATCCGTAATATTTTTCAGGCAGGATCAGATATATAGTGCGGTACAATTCTGTCTTGTCAAAGTATAATTCACTGTTAAACGCAGGAAGGGTACTGTCGGTAAAGGCTGCAGCCATACGTGTGTGACTTAGTGATCGCGGTCCGATGAGATCACTCCGAATCCAGCCGTGAATATGATTTTCTGTGGATATTTCATACCAGCCATTTACATTTCGGTGAATACTTACTTCATCACCGTCATTGAGTGTGTTCACGACATCGGATCGTGTATTGCCCCGGGCGCGCAGATTTACTGTTTCTTTTAAAACATATCCGGTTTTGGCAGAGCCGGCGGCTGCGCTATCATCCGCGGGTAACTCCTTACGAACTGGTTGAGGGCTGCAGGCAATCATTAAATACAGTAATATCAAAAAAGTTATGAATCTATACATTTATCTACTCCGGAATAATCATCGATTTTGATTTAAAGTTGGCAAAATTAAGCAATCAGATGACATTTTACAAATTTAATAGGGCGCTCAGAACAGGTCTTTCACATATTGATAATCCATGAGCTCATTTGCGACCGGCGGGCTTTCCGGTAGGAGATATCCTGAGATCCGTTTTCTTACGCCAACCGGTAACTTAGTTCTGGAAAACACAGAGCAGGTTATTTTGCCGGAAGCGTTGGTTGCCGGAAAAGCAGATTCTGATAAAAAGCTATGATAAATCTCTTCACAAAAAGAGTCGTTTGGATTGATAATATCTTTGATAATAATGCCAGATTCTCCGGACAAAGATAAAAAACGCCGGGTGATGTATCCATAGTGTGTGCAGCCCAAAAACATACTGATAGCCGAACCCGGCTGCGTCTGTGAATGTATCTTCGCGTATAGTTGATGAATGATCGAATCAATTCTGCATCCGTCAGAGTCATTTTCGATTTCGGATGCGAGCGTTCCGGCTGAAATTGGATGTATTTTCTCAGAAGGGTGGTTATAAATACCCGAATCTATCGTTGTTGGAGAGGCGGGCACATAGACCGGAATCCCGGAATTTTGCTTATGATACTCATCGAGAATCCGCGTGCCCGTTTTGCTGATCAGGTAAACAGGAAAATTGTTCATCTGAGAATACGCGGTATGAGGATAAATCGCTGACAGAGTGTTGCAGGCGATGGCGGTAAGTACGGGGGAAAATCGCTTCTCCACGGCATAAAGCACACGGTCAAATGCATCGGCCTGCTCTTTAATGCCGGTCATCTTGTTATATCCCAGATCATCTGCATAAAGCGCGTTAACATAGAGCAGGTTTATATCAGGCAGATGAAGGGAAGATTGGTCAAGTAGCTTGAAAAAACCGGCCATAACGGAGAGTCCTCCCAGGCCGGAATCAATAAATACTAAATTGATTGCGTTGGATTTCTTTTGTCTCATAATTCAGATGTCGTTTAATCTACCGCTCATAATTTAGCACGAAGCGGTATATCAATCAACCATCTGCAATAGATCGTAAAACTATTCAGGATCCCTGCTGCGCCAGAAAATTTGAAATCGCCATTTCTTTCTCCGCCTCTTCAATCATATTTTTTTGAACATAAAGTCTTGAAAGAGCCGTGTGCGCGAGGGGGTCATACTTATTTATTTCGATCCATTTTTGAACCACCGGTATCGCCTCATCAACTCTTCCGGCGCGGTTATAGCATTCCGCCAGCGCGCTGTAGGCGGATTCATAGTTTTCGTCTATATCAATTGCCTGTTGAAAAAAATCGATAGCGGCGTCAAATTCCTGTTTCGCGAAATGTGTCAGACCGGCATTAAAACATTCTTGTTTTGTCAACATTATCTCCAATCAATTTATTATTTGCATGATTAACGCATAGTAAACAATAAATATTTTCAAAAATTCAGAATTATTTAATTGTACAGTTCTGAATTAATCAAAAAACTGCGCTTTAATTTTTGATTTTGTCAATGATTTGTTAAATTTGAGACTCCATCCGGTTAAGGATGAAAACTAAATTGATCTGCACGGTATAAATATCAAAAATGATGCGTTAAAATGGATAAATTGTCAAAAGAAAAAAATTCAATCCTGATTGTTGTCAAACAAGCGCTTGCCGAGGACATCGGGGACGGTGATGTAACCTCCATCTGTACAATTCCCGGGGATACCCGCGCCGCGGGACGAATGATCGCTAAGGAAATGGGTGTTATTGCCGGGCTTGAAGTGGCCGGAATGGTTTTTGCCGCTATTGATAAAAGTGTTAAGTTCGTCCCTGTTGTTCAGGATGGAGCCTCCGTTAAAAAGGGGGATTTGATTGCCGGTATCAGCGGGCCTGCGCGATCTATTCTTGAAGCTGAAAGGGTGGCGCTGAATTTCTTGCAGCGAATGTCAGGTATTGCAACTCTAACCCGGAAATTTGTAAAAGCGGTTGAGGGCACCTCCGCGGTTATTCTTGACACGCGAAAGACCGTTCCGGGTCTGCGGCTTACTGATAAATGGGCGGTTCGGCTTGGAGGCGGGCAGAATCACCGCATAGGGTTGTATGATATGGTTATGGTCAAGGATAATCATATTGCCGCCGTGGGGAGTATCACAAAAGCCGTGGCAATGGTAAAAGAGAAGGATAAACGGAATCGGCCCATCGAAGTTGAAGTAAAAAATCTAAAGGAATTGGAAGAAGCGCTCGGTCTGAAAATCGACCGGATTATGCTTGATAATATGTCAACGGATGAAATGAAACAAGCGGTAAAATTAACGGACGGCAGGATCCCGCTTGAAGCCTCGGGCAATGTCAACCCGGGTACGGTTGCCGGGATTGCTGCCACAGGCGTTGATTATATTTCGGTCGGGATGCTGACACATTCTGTCAAAGCGCTTGATATTAGTCTTTTGTTGGAATAGTCATTTTTGGAGGAAAATAAAGTGTCTGTTGATCAAATATATAATGAAATGAAAGAGCGGCTGTCAAAAGTCCTTCCGGACGGGGAGTTAAAATACAAAGCGGGATTGGTTTATGAGATAAACCGTCTGAAAAAGGAGAAAAATGCCGTAATCCTTGGACACAATTATATGGAGCCCGCTCTGTTTTATTTTGTCCCGGATATCAAAGGTGATTCACTTGAACTCAGCCGTAAAGCAGCCGAAGTGAAGGAGGATACGATTGTATTCTGCGGTGTCCGCTTTATGGCCGAAACGGCTAAAATTCTGAATCCCGAAAAAACGGTTTTACTCCCGGCGAAAAAGGCGGGTTGTTCCCTGGCTGAGAGCATTACAGCGGAAGATGTGAGAAAACTGAAGCAGAAATTCCCCGGAGTGCCGGTCGTAACGTATGTAAACAGCTATGCGGATGTTAAGGCGGAAAGTGATATTTGCTGTACATCTGGAAACGCGGCGGCTGTGGTGGAGTCTCTCGGAACGGATACGGTCATATTTTTGCCGGACGAATATCTTGCAAAAAATGTCGCCAGGGATACCGGAAAACACATCATTTTCCCCTCAGTGCTTCCTGGAGATAGCAGCGGTCAGGAATCGGGTCTGGATTATCAGATGATCGGCTGGAGAGGACGTTGTGAAGTGCACGAAAAATTCACGACGGAGGATATAGACACGGTTCGGAAACAATTTCCGGATGTGGTTATTCTTGCTCACCCGGAGTGCAGTCCTGAAGTTACAGGCGCGGCTGATTTTTCGGGAAGCACATCGGCAATGATCCGTTATGTCAGCGAATCATCCGCTCCGCATTATCTTCTGTTGACCGAGTGTTCAATGGGTGATAATATCGCGGCGGCAAATCCGGAAAAAGACATGCTCCGTTTGTGCAGTGTCCGTTGTCCTCATATGAATGAAATTACACTGGAAGACACCTTAGACGCGTTAAAATTCAATCGCTATCAAATAGAAGTCCCGGAAGAAATTCGCGTGAAAGCCGCGCTGGCGGTTGAACGGATGATCCGGATCGGTTAAGGAAAAAACTTTATGAGTATTTGCTATGAATCGGAAGTTCTGGTTATCGGAAGCGGAATCGCGGGAAGTATCGCAGCCCTTGAGTTAGCTGAAAAAGGTGTCGAAGTCATCCTGGTGACGCGGGCGTCAGAACCTTCTGATTCCAATACCTACTACGCGCAGGGCGGTATCGTTTATCGCGGCAAAAATGACACTCCCGATTCGTTAATCAGGGATATAAATAATGCCGGCGGCAATCACTGCAATCCACAAGCGGTCTCGATTCTGGCAAAGGATGGCCCGGAGCTCGTACAGCAGCTCCTTATTGAGAAATATGGTATTGTGTTTGACAAAACAGAAAAAGGTGAATTATCTCTGGTGAATGAAGGCGGACATTCCGTCGCGCGGATCGTTCACGCCAGTGACGCCACCGGGAAAGTCATCGAAATAGCTCTGGCGAATGCGGTTAAAAATCATCCCAAAATAAAACTGCTTACCAGGCATACGGCGGTGGACCTGCTGACGCCTCATCATCATTCAATAGATAGTCTTGCCGTATATGAACCACGGTCCTGCGTCGGCGCGTATGCGCTTGATCAGGATTCAGGCCAGGTGGTCCGGTGTATGGCTAAAAAAACCATTGTCGCCACGGGTGGACTCGGGCAGATATTTTTGAGAACCACCAATCCGGCCGGAGCGCGCGGTGATGGGGTTGCCATGGCATACCGGAGTGGCGCCAGAGTCATAAACAGCGAATTTATACAGTTTCATCCGACGACATTTTTTCACCGAAACGCTCCCTTGTACCTGATCTCCGAGGCTGTCCGCGGGGCGGGAGCGCGTCTTGTCAATGCTGATGGAAAGCCGTTCATGCAGAAGTATGAACCAAAATGGAAGGATCTGGCGCCCAGGGATATTGTCGCGCGCAGTATTCACAAGGAAATGCTTCTGCAGGGAGTTTCTAATGTATATCTTGATCTCGTGTCCTATCTGCCTTCTGATAAGATAAAAAAAGAATTTCCGAATATTTATAAGAACTGCATTGAATATGGTGTGGATATATCCAAAGATCTTGTACCGGTTGTGCCTGCCGCCCATTATGCATGCGGTGGTGTATGGGTGGATGAGTGGGGGGTGACCACAATAGATAATTGCTACGCGGTCGGAGAGATCGCCTGCACGGGTGTGCACGGAGCGAACCGCCTGGCCAGCACTTCACTTCTTGAAGGTCTGGTATGGGGTAAACGCGCGGCTGACCATATCAGTCAAAATCTGAAAAACACGCCTTCGCCTGACCCGCAGAATATTCCGCCCTGGCAGGATGCCGGTCTTGAAGTTCCGGATCCCGCGCTCATAAGTCAGGATCTTACATATATAAAAAATATCATGTGGAATTATGTGGGTCTTATAAGAACCACAAAACGTCTGGAAAGAGCGCTGCGCGACCTGCGTGACCTCGAAAACGAAATCGAAGAGTTTTATCGCGTTACACGGGTTACGGATAGTCTTATTGGACTTCGCAATGTGGTGCGTACAGCGATTATCGTTGCTTCTGCCGCCTGGGAGAACAAACGGAGCATCGGTTGTCATTATCGCGAGTAGCCAGTCTGAAATCCCATCATAAAAAAGTTTAATTCACGCGTGACGCCACTGCGAGATAAAGTGAATCTCCCTGTGTATAACTCATAAGCACTTTTTGCTCACCCTGGAAAAATGTCTGTAGTTTACCAAAATCGGGCTGATAGCTGTTTTTAATCCAGCTTATACCATAAGCGGCCCAACGGTTGGCATCGACCTGGGCGGCTCTCTGTACAAGGCCACGCGTGATTGGTGCTCCCGTTTCAGGATTTGTAAGTCTGGCAATACCGATGGTGATGATGCTGTTGTGGTCTGCAAAATAAGCCTGACTGATAAATTTTTTTCTTATCTCCGCATCCGCTGAACTCCGCATAATTTGTTGTTGAAGTTCCGATAACTGATCAAACTGAATGTCGGCCATATCAGGCGGGGTAAAAAACGCTTCTGATTCCGCGACGGCATTTGTCTGCTCTTCAACCATTTCCTGCCCGACTTTTTTTTCGCTTTTACAGGTGATCAGGAAGGATAAAATCAGGAATGAAACGATTAGATAAAACCACTTCATAATATATTTCCTTTCTTATCCGGTTTATGTTATGGATGCTGTATGAATCAACGAATATGTCTGATTTTAGAGATGCCGGAATTAAATAGCAAGAAGTAAAGTATTTATGCATGAGTTCACCGCGGAGATTGTTAAAATTTACAATCACGTATTTCCCATATTGCATGAATATTAATTACATGCACATCAGAACCGGGAAAATAAAAGTTTTAGTTGTAATATTTATTAGAAATAACTAAATTTAATTACTTTTATTTGCTTCAGGATTGGTCTCAAAATAATTATAAAATCTGTCCGGTATAGCCGGATAATTTAATGGTGACACTAAATAAAACCGGGTACATGAGCATGTCAAATAAAAACTTACGTCAGGCAAAAATTAAAGAAATAATTTCCACACGGGATATATCAAGCCAGGAAGAATTAGGAGAAGAATTAAAAAAACAGGGATATGAAACAACACAAGCTACGCTTTCGAGAGATCTGCATGAGATAGGTATCGTCAGGGTGCCTTCCGAGAGAGGGTTTAAATACGTTTTTCATCAGGAAGATACAGCTCATAATCTGAGACAGCTCATAGGTATGGAGATTGTGAATATCCTGTTTAACGAATCAACCGTCGTGATAAAGACCATGCCGGGCCGGGCGCAGGGGGTAGCAATATACCTTGACAGAATCAAAGACAGTCATATAATCGGTACAGTGGCGGGAGACGATTCCATCGTGATTATCCCTGATTCACACAATAATATTCCCATTCTTTTGCAAAAAGTCAGGGCGATTATGGAGTAATCCAGGCCTGATTAATCATATAAAATAACGAACAGCGGGTAGAGACAAGTTTAGGCCGGATTCTGCGTTCCCCATTCCTCATGTGAAATCGTTCAATTTGCTTAACTATTTATTATTTTATAAATTACCATGTTTTTAATTAAGGTGTAATAAAGCCCGTTTACGGAATAAAGTATAATGAAAAATATTACGGTTGATACCGTATTAAAAAATAAAATATTACCATTTGTCAGCAAGCCTGCCCGATACGTCGGCAATGAACTGAACATTGTGCAAAAAAACGCTGATACGGTTGATGTGCGAGTGGCTTTGGCGTTCCCTGAAGTCTATGAGATTGCCATGTCGTACATCGGTTTTGAAATCTTATATCATGTTTTGAACAGCCGTGAAAATATCTGGGCTGAAAGGGTGTACGCTCCCTGGCCTGATATGAATGACATGTTAAGTGAAAACAAATTATCCTTATACAGCCTTGAGTCTTTTACGCCTCTTAAAGAATTTGATATTATAGGATTTACTTTTCAGTATGAACTGACATTTACCAATGTCTTGAATATGCTGAATCTCAGTAATATAGCTATCCGATCCGAAGACAGGGATGAAAAAGATCCGATAATACTCGCTGGGGGGCCAAGCGGTTCAAATCCGGAACCGATGGCTGATTTTATCGATGCCTATCTGATCGGTGATGGAGAAGAGGGTTTTGTTGAAATTTGCAACCTGGTCAGCAAGGCGCGAAAAGAGAAAAAATCGCGGTCGGAAATTCTTGAAAAACTCGGTCAGATCAGAGGCGTCTATGTTCCTTCTCTTTATGAAGCAGCCTATGACGATGGTAAGTTCTCATCAATCACGAGAACTACCGATAAGATTCCGGCTCGTATTATGACAAGAATTTTATCTGAATTAAAACCGGAATATTATCCGGACAGACCAATTGTGCCTCTGATTGAGGTGACACATAACCGGTTATCCGTCGAAGTTATGCGCGGATGTACCGAAGGATGCCGTTTTTGCAACGCGGGAATGACATACCGACCCACCCGGGAAAGAAGTAAAGAGGATATTGTCAGCCAGACGCAGAAAATGATTGCCAGTACCGGACACGACGAAATATCCTTTCTATCTCTTTCTATATCAGATTATTCGGATCTAAAAGGTCTAATGCGGGCGGAACAGCAGGTGCTGGATGGTTTAAACGTAAATGTCTCGTTCCCTTCCATGAGACTTGACAAATTCGATGAAGAGATCGCGGAATTTGCATCCCGTGTTCGTAAATCAGGTTTTACATTCGCCCCCGAAGCGGGGAGCGCGCGTTTACGCAGAGCGATCAATAAAAATATAACAGATGAACATTTGTTTGATTCTGTTCATATCGCGCTGCGGAACGGCTGGAAAGTACTAAAATTTTATTTCATGATTGGCTTGCCAACCGAAACAAAGGAGGATATCGAAGCTTTAGCCGATTTAATTGAAAAAGTTGTGGAAATTAGTAAGTCTTACGGCAGGATACAGTTCAATGTATCCGTTTCGCCGTTTTCTCCAAAACCGCATACACCATTTCAATGGGAAAAACAGGATACCAGAACTGAATTCCTTGAAAAGATTAACATTTTAAGAAAACGTTTTGCCCGGTTCAGGCAGGTGAAATTTTCATGGCGTGATCCGGAAGTTTCGTTAGTGGAATGTGTGTTGGGGCGTGGAGACAGACGGGTGGCGAAAGCTATCCAAAACGCGTGGGAAATGGGCGCGATTTTTGACGGATGGTCCGATTATTTCAACTATGATATTTGGACAAAAGCATTTGAAAAGGCCGGTCTTACTCTCGGGCAGTACGCGGATCAGTTGGATATCGATCAACCAGTCCCCTGGGATCATATCGATAAAGGAATCACAAAAAATTATCTGCTCAGAGAGCGACTGAATGCCTACGAAGAAAAAAATATGTTCGATTGCAAGGAAGGAACATGCTACGGCTGCGGAATCCAGAGAAAAGGGGGCTTCAGGGAATTCGCCGATTGTTATACGCAGCTGAAATTGCATGAGAAATTTCCGGACAACGAACTTTTAGTGACGCATCCGCAAGAAATTCCCAAAACGGAAATATCAGCTCCGGAAGAGAGCGATGCAGCTGTCGGAAAAAAGATTCGGATCAGGTATCAAAAAACCGAATATGCCAGATATTTATCTCATCTGGATTTAGTTCGCATCTTTGGCCGGGCCTGCCGGAGAGCGGGAATACCACTGATGTATAGTCAGGGTTTTAACCCGCATCCGAAGTTGTCCTTTGGGCCGCCGCTTTCTCTGGGTTATACGAGCAATGCCGAGTATATGGATTTGGAAATTGAAGAGACGTATGCCGCGGATTTGCAAGATACGCTGAATCCGTTTTTACCCGGCGGCTTGAAAATTATCGATTCAATGCTTATCAGGGGAAAGGTTGAAACTCTGGCCTCGATTATAAACGGCGCGGAGTATGAGATCGATATCAGCGATATGAATTTTGAGCAGGTAAAATTTGAGATTGCATTGAAAAATGTGCTCGGGGCTGTTCAGATCGAAGTTGAACGGGAGGTTAAAGGAAAGCGGAAAATCATTGATATCCGACCGTTTATCGTGTCCATCCGACGCACAGATAATTCCATACTGGTGAAAACAAGAAACATTGAAATGCGAACCGTACGAATGAAGGAGTTATTGGATCAGCTGTTTCAGTACGGCAGTATCGATGTAAAAAAGTTCCATGTCCATCGCAGGGAGCAGTTAATACTTCAAGGAGAGTCGGAGAGAAATCCGATAGAAGTGCTTGCCTGAAAAATCTGGTATCCTGTAATTTCCCTCTTTTTTTTTAAAAAAAAGTTACGTGCGGTGATATTTGTCCCAAATTTCGCCGGGAACTTTGATTAAATTTGATCAAATTATTCCCGGGAAGTCCGAATCAGATCCTAAAGACTGAGGTCTTTGTGAAAAGAGGAAAATGTGCTACTATGACAAAAGAAATAATAATAAACGCGACGAATGAAGAAACGCGGATTGCCATACTTGAAGATTCAAAACTGGTTGAATTGTTTGTTGAGAGACCGGAATATGAACGAATGGTGGGTGATATTTATAAAGGCTCTGTAAGCCGGGTGCTTCCCGGTATGCAGGCAGCTTTTATCGATATTGGCCATGAACAGAATGCCTTTTTGCATTTTTCAGATATTTCCGCCTCATATCAGGACTATTTTATAGACTATGATGAGGAAGATGAAAACAATTCAAAACCAACAAAGAAGAAGAAAAAAGGCAATAGCGGTTTTAGTGTTGAAAAGCAGTTGAAAAAAGGCCAGGATATCCTGGTACAGATAATTAAAGAACCTATCGGTACAAAAGGGTGCCGTGTCACAAGCGACATCACCCTTCCGGGGCGGTATCTGGTTTTAATACCAAATCAGAAACAGATTGGCGTTTCACGGAAAATAAGCAATCAGAAAGAGCGTAAACGTCTTCGTGAAATAGCAAGGCAGATATTGCCGGGGAACTTTGGCCTGATTATTCGCACTGTGGCAGAAAGCAAGAGTGACCGGGAAATTAAAAAAGATCTCAATAAATTGCTGTCAACCTGGAGAAAGCTGGAGAAAAAAATAAAAAACCAGAACGCGCCGACATTAATTTATAAAGATATGGCAATGGCATCGAGCATTATCCGGGATCTGTTCACCGCGGATGTTGATCAGGTTATGGTTGATTCCAGAAAGCTAATGCGGGAGATTCTGGCCTATGTAAAATATGTCGCGCCGCAGCTGAGCCATAAGGTGACGTATTATGCTGACAAAATCCCGATCTTTGACAAGTTCGGGATCGAAGCTGAAATCGATAAACTGACTGACAATAAGGTCTGGCTTAAAAATGGCGGTTATCTCATTATTCAGCAAACGGAAGCGCTTGTGGCGATTGATGTGAACAGCGGTAAATTTATCGGCAGGAAAGATCATGAGTCGAATTCGCTTAAAATCAACATGGAAGCAACAAGAGAGATTGCCCGTCAGGCGCGGTTAAGAGATCTCGGCGGGTTGATTGTTATGGATCTGATTGACGTTTTGGAAGAAGACAACAAACGTAAAATTTATATGGAACTTAAAAAGGAATTCGCAAAAGACCGGTCCATCACAAAAATTGAAGAACTGAGCCGGTTCGGTCTGATAGAGATGACACGTCAGCGGGTACGGCCAAGCGTCATACATTCAATCAATGAAGCATGCCCGGTTTGCAAGGGAAGCGGTCTTATTCCAACCTTAAATACAATCGTGAGCAAAATTGAACGCTGGATCCAAAGATACCGCGCCGGTGGCGGAGACCGACGGGTCACGCTGCGCGTAACTCCTGATGTCCACCGCTATCTTGTCACAGGAAGATACAACCGCCGTCTAAAACTCATGTGGAAATACTGGATGAAAATAAATGTGACAAAAGACGAAAAGTTAAAGGTTGGCGAATTTGCATTTTATGACAGATTAAATAAATCGTCCATAGAGATCAAAAAATAACTTGACAATGTTTGACACAAGACTTAAATTTGATGCTCAATTTTTTGTATCCAAGCTAGGGGAGATAGAATGTACGCGATTGTTGAAATTGCCGGAAAACAATATCGGGTTGAGAAGGACAAAAGAGTAAAAGTTCCTTTGCAGCACGCTCAAAACGGTGATCAGGTTGAGTTTGAAAAAGTACTCATTTATAACGATGAAAAAGGCGAAGTTCAGATTGGTAAGCCGACCGTAAAAGATATAAAGGTATCTGCTACCGTTGTTGAACACGGCCGTGAAAAGAAGATTATCGTTTTTAAGAAAAAACGCCGTAAGGGTTATCAGAAAAAGAATGGTCATCGCCAGGATTTTTCGATGATTAAAATAGACGCAATCGGAAAGGTTAAAGCAGCTAAAGCAAAAACTGCAAAAGCCAAAGCCGATGAAAAAGAAGAAGTAAAGGAGGCGTAAAATGGCACATAAGAAAGGTGTGGGTAGTTCCAGAAACGGACGCGACAGTCAGTCCAAGCGCCTCGGAGTTAAAGCATTTGGCGGTGAATTTGTTACAGCCGGTTCTATCATCATCCGTCAACGCGGAACTAGAATTCATCCCGGTAATAACGTCGGTTTGGGTGGAGATGATACCATTTTCGCTAAAATTGACGGGTTTGTAAAATTTGAACGGAAAGACCGCGACCGCAAAAAGGTAAGTGTTTATCCGGAAGCATAGCGCAAAATATTTTGAAAACATTAAGGCCGGTAAAATTTTTTACCGGCCTTTTTTGTTTTTTGATCAATAATTCTGTCATAATTAATTTTGTATCCTGAACAAACTCCACGCATCAAATATAATTGTAATGAATCACTACTAAATCCTAGAGAAGAAAAAGTGGGAAATACTGAGCGGATAATCAGAATCATTGCCGGACTAATACTTATATCACTGGCTTTTATCGGACCCAAAACACAACTTGGATGGATTGGACTGCTGCCATTGTTAACAGGACTCTCAAGTTTTTGTCCGGGAAAACTCGCGGTGACCCGCGTATTCAGAAAAAAACAATAAATTTTTTTGTAAAGATCCCCCCCAAGATTAGCGTGGGTGGCTTAGGCCGCCTGCGCTTTTCGTTTTTAGATCAGTCTCCATGCGCAAATCGTTTTCCATCTGGTATTTAATCCGCATTGATAATAAATTTCTCAAAATATATATACAAAGCTTGACTTGAATTGATCAGCCGGATCATTTAGATTCATAAAAAAGAAAGGAAGGCCTCTTGAGATTGGTAATAATTTTGCAATTCCTGCTTTTTTCACTGCTGTTCGGACAAAATTTTGAAGAACTGGCGCGTATCGGAGGCGAAGGCCGGGAACCGGGTAAATTTAATAAACCACTGGCGGTCAGTGTATCAAAGGATGGTACCGTTTACGTTGTGGATACCGGTAACAACAGAATTCAGCTATTTGATCTGAAAGGGGAATTGATAAAAACGGTTGGCGGATTTGGTTTTCAGAACGATCAGTTCGATACACCGACAGATATATGGACCCGTTCACTGATCAATATTTACGTGGCCGATTATAACAATCAGAGACTGCAAAGATATGACAGAAATATGAATTTTATTTCCACCTTAACGAGTAACCCATCCTATTCTGATGAATTTCATTTTTTTGAGATCAGCAGCATCGCTGTTAGTTCTCAGAATGATTTGTTCATGCTTGACCGGGGTGATAATAAAATTATAAAATTTAATCGCGACAGCAGACCGGAGCGTTCCTTTGGATCTTACGAGTCAGGACAGGGAGAATTAAGACAGCCCGAACAACTTGATATACTACCGGACAACCGCCTTATCGTGACTGATATTGGGCGCAGGTCGATCATTCAATTTGACAATTTCGGGAATTATCTTGGAGAGATAAAACATAAAGAATTCAAAATTCCTCGGGGTCTCGCGGTTTCCGATAAAGGAAGAATTTTTGTTTCAGATCCGGGAGCCGGAAAAATATTTGTGATATCAGATGATCTAAAAAGTATTAGCGAAGTCAAAAACATATCCGGATTACCACTTAAACATCCGCAAGATGCAGCGGTCTGGCGCGGATCCGGCGGAGGAGTGAAAAGCCAGACTCTCTATATTATCGATGAAAATGAACTTATAATCGGAACCCTGACTGATTAGTGAAGCAGCAAGCAAAATTTCCCCGGATACTTTTCGCGCTTGTTCTGGCAGGAACATGTTTTCTGTTTGAAAAGCCTTCTCTTGCTCAAACGTATATCCCCCTATATCGCTGGCAGGTGGATAGTTTGATTGTTGTTGATCACCCAGACTTCATTTTCACTTTTCCTGAAACTCATCGGCCCTTACTGCAATCCCTCAGGATTTATAAAAATAGTGATTTGCTTCGAGAAGAACTGGACTACAGGATTTATGATGAGAATTTCATCCGTTTTTTCCCGCCTCCGTCAAAAAGTGACACTCTTATAATAAATTATAAACGCCAGCCATTGAATCTGAAAAAAAAATATTTCCTCTTTGAGAAAGACACACTTCGACAGCAATCGGCCGGTGATTCAGCTATAGCGAAAAGGGAAACGGTCCGGCTGAGGGAAATAAAATTTGAAAATCCTTTTACTGATTTTACACCGGGATTAAATAAAAGCGGAAGTATTATGCGCGGTGTCAAGATCGGTACAAACCAGGATCTTACATTAAACTCCGGTCTCAACCTTGAACTTTCAGGCCAGTTAACGGAAAATGTGGAAATTGTCGCCGCGCTGACGGATGAATCAACTCCCATTCAGCCGGAAGGTAATACTCAGACCCTCGATGAAGTGGATAAAGTGTTTGTCGAATTCCGCAGTCCGCATATCGGAGGCACGGTGGGCGATTTGAATCTGACTTACGATAATACTCAATTTGCCAATCTCTCGAGAAAATTGCAGGGAATCACCTTAAACGGGGCATACGATTCTCATACCGCCGGCGCGACGATAGCAACAACACGCGGTTATTTTAACCGGAATTCACTGATTGGCCGGGAAGGCAACCAGGGGCCATATCAACTGACCGGTAAAAACGGTGAAAGAGAAATTATTGTTCTGGCAGGTACCGAAAGAGTTTGGGTTGACGGACAGAAGATGACAAGGGGAGAAAGTAACGATTATGTGATCGAGTATGGTAATGGTCAGATAACTTTTACAAACAGACGCATGATTACGGGAGATTCACGGATAGAAGTCGATTTTGAATATTTTCCGGCCACGCAGGATTACAGCCGGAATGTATACAGCGGTATGATTGGCGGAGCCGCCGCGGAAGGAAAGCTGAACTACAGATTCCAGTACTACAGAGAATTTGACGATAAAGACCGGGTTCTTGAAGAAGGCGGCACTCTTACTGAAGAGGAAAAAGAAATCCTCCGTCAGTCAGGAGATGATCCGCTTGAAGCGTATACGACCGGGGCAACACAGGTTTCTGATAGCGCCGGTTCCTATGTAAAGGTGGACACATTAATCAATAACGAGTCGTATTCCTATTATAAATATGTGGGCAGTAAAGCCGGGAATTACAGTGTGATTTTTTCATTGGTCGGGAGCAAGAAAGGCGATTATTCACGTGATCGGCTTGGGGTATACAGATGGGTTGGAATCGGTAAGGGAGAATATCTGCCGCGTCGTTTTCTTCCATTGCCGGCATCTCATAATCTTGCCGATGCGAAGATCGGCTGGAAGCCCGGAAAGCATTTCAGCATGAATGCCGAATATGCGATGAGTCAGCTTGACAAGAATACATTTTCCTCATTGGATGATAAAGATAACACGGGCAATGCCCTAAATATAAAAAGCGAATTAAATGAGATTCCGGTTAACATCGGGTCGGCCAGGCTGGGTGTGATGGATCTTTCGCTGGATACGCGTTTTATAGACGACACTTTTGAATCGGTCGACCGTTTTAACGAACCCGATTATCAGAGATACTGGAATTTTGGAACGGCTTCCGGGCAGTCATCCGAAGAACGGAGTTATCAGCTGAACGGAAATTATCGCCCGATGAAAAGTCTGAAGCTGGCGGGGAATGCCGGAATTCTTGATAAAACAGATTTTTCTTCAAAACGATACATGGGCAAGCTGAATTTTGATGATAAGGATCTTTTTACCGGAAACGCCAAATACGAATTTGTCGGCAGTGAAACCGGCAGCAGCCTGACAAAAGACGACTGGGTAAGGTATGAGGGAGATATTAGAAAAGATATCTGGAAATTACAGCCGAATCTTCTCTATAACTATGAACAGCGTCAAACCGATAAAAACGGGACCTTAACCGGGTTTGAATTTGATGATTACGGAATCCGTTTAGGGCTGATCGAAATGCGGTATATCAGCGGATATGTTCAGTACAACATGAGGGAAGACGCTGTTTATGATATTGAAGAAAGAGGCAGACTTCTTCCGCAGTCGACTACCGCGACACGCCGCTTCCGGATTGATTTGCAAAACTATGAGGAGACATCCGCGAGTCTTGAAATTGTTCAGCGTAACAAAGACTATAAACCATTTTTCGAAAATATCAAAGTGGATACCCTTAAATTGCAGTATGCCGACGCGTCCGTCCAGGACACCACCTGGCAGGACAGGGAAACGAATCTGATTGATTTTAATCTCACCCATTCCAGGTGGAAAAAAGCGGTTAATTTCTCGATGCAGTACAAAATTTCAACAGAGCAAACGGCCTTAAAAGAAAAAATATATCTCGATGTGGGGGAAGGCGACGGAAATTTAAGATATGATGAGGCGCTTGATGAATACGTGCCCGATCCGGATGGTAATTTCAATCTGTACATTGTTCCTTCCGATAAATTCGAACCGGTCACTAATCTACAAACAGCTTTTCGGGTAACCTATGATCCGTCAAAATTCTGGAGAAGACCGGCCGGCAATCTTAGTAAAATTTTATCCAATGTCAGCGGGGAAAGTTATTTCCGTGTGGAAGAAGAAACCAGGGAGACGGATTTGACTTCCATCTATACGCTAAATTTATCCGATTTCCAGGGAGACCAGACCATTCGCGGGAGTATTATATACAATCAGGATCTATATCTCCTTAGGCGCAACAGGGATTTGTCTTTTCGGCTCCGCTACCGTTACAGAGATGACCGCTCTAATCAGTATCTCGATCCCAATGAAAATGAAGATCAGCTGCTCATTGAAAGGGGGATCCGGGCGGACTGGAGAATCATATCTGATCTGAAAAGCCAGACTGAATTCAGCCAGAAACTCACGTCAAGGGAAAGCCGATCAAACACATTGCGAAACAGGGATATTTTGGGCTGGTATGTAAATCAAAAATTTTCCTATCGTCCCACCGATCGTTGGGAGTTTGGGATTGAACCGGAATATGGCAGAGAACATAATTATGTTTCAACTTATCCGCTCGTTTTGTGGTTCGGAGTTCTTAGAAACAGGATCAATTACTCCATTCCGGGTAAAGGAAGGATAAGCGCAGAATATGAATACCAGACTGTAAACACGATCGAAAATCCACTTGGGCTCTCAGTGCCATATGAGATGGCTAACGGAAAAAAGGAGGGTATATCTAAAAAGTGGCAGTTAAGAGCGGAATATACGGTGGCAAAAAATATTGTGTTCACACTTTTCTACAACGGGCGGGACGACGCGAACGCGAAGAATGTCATCCACACAGGACAGGCTGAAATCCGGGCCTTTTTTTAGATAGAAATTGTGTAACCTGAATTTTTATATTATTTCCGAGGTGATTGAATGTCGGGTTAAACAGGCAGGAGCGGGTCAGAAACAAAACTCACGGAAGTTTTTACCGTTATTAAATTTATTCTTCCCGGACAAAATTTTCATTCCAAATAATTCCGTCACACAAGGAATGAATCTCCCACTCTTAACTCTTACACTATTAACGTTCTTTCTTCCTGTTATCCTTGTCGATAAAATTTGATTTTTTGAAATTAATTCTTTAGCCTTACAGTTGTAAAATCTTTGTTGATCTAAAGGTCTATCTTATAAAATCCTTAGGAGTACATATGAGCGCAAAAATCACTCAAAAAGAACTTGAAACCTGGGCGGATTATCTGTTGGATTATTCGTTGGGAGGCGTGCAAAAAGAAGATGTCATTATGATAAAGGGGGAGCATATCACCTGGCCGCTCATGTCGGTTTTACAGGATAAAATTTTCGCGGCAGGGGGGATAGCCGATGTGAATATTGTCGCGCCGGATAATGACCGTGGTAAAGTGTGGGGCGCATCTATGGCCCGTCACGGTTCGGTTGAACAAATCGATCGGGTCTCTTCATGGCATAAGGACCGTTACGATGCCATGACAAAATATATAGAAATTCTTGGGGCTGAGAATCCGTCATTGTATTCCGGGGTACCTGATAAAACAGCCCAGGCCATCATGCGTGTAGATGAACCCGTAAAAAACATACGTCTGATCAAACCATGGGTTCTGACATTGTTTCCGACACAGGGATTTGCCGATATGGAAGGTATGACTTTGGAAAAATACACCAGGGTAGTGGTGAATGCTTCCATGGTTGACCCGCGCCTGTTGGATAATGTGGAAGAGGATATTTACCAGTTAATGAACCGTAGTTCAAAAATCCGGATTGAGAGCGAGCATCCGCATACCGGAAAAATGCTTGAACTTAAGATGGATATAAATAAACGCAATGTCATCAAATGTACCGGAAAGCGAAATTTCCCTGACGGGGAAGTGTTTACAAGCCCGAACGCGCCTACCGTTGAAGGCGAAATTTTTGTTGACCTGCCGGTTTCTTATGGCGGCACGACGATCCAGGGAATTTATCTTAAATTTCAAGGCGGAAAAATTGTGGAATATAAATCGGATAAGGGTTTTGAAAACCTGCAGAAGATAATTGAAACAGATGAGGGTTCACACCGTCTCGGTGAAGTTGCTTTGGGAATGAACAACGGTATTGAAGAGGTGCTCAAACATCCTCTGTTTGTTGAAAAAGTCGGTGGTACACTTCATATAGCGATAGGTGCGAGTTATCCCGAATGTTATGTTGGTGATCCCTCATCTGACGCTGGGAAATCCGAGGCAGATACCTTTTTTAAGCAGGGAGTTCTTAACCGGTCGGCTCAGCATGTGGATATCGTGACAGATTTTCGGCCGGGAGGCACGGGACGAGCTGTTTATCTGGATGATGTAAAGCTGGAGATCCGTGATAATATCTGGGTGGTTCCGGAAGAGCATAAAATTGCACGAAAAACCGAATCTGATTCAAAGTGGTAAGCACCAGGCACAAGGATAAAAAAAAAGAGACGCTAATAATCGCGTCTCTTTTTTTTTGATTGATTTA
>JBFXGD010000034.1:0-27298 GCA_050178385.1 Calditrichaceae bacterium | reverse complement strand
CGGTTACGGCCTGTCTTAATGACGGCGTTGACAACGATTCTCGGTATGGTACCTCTCGCCCTTGAGATTGGTTCCGGTTCTGAAAGCTGGGCACCGCTGGCCAGAGCGGTCATCGGCGGCCTGACAACCAGTACACTGCTGACACTGCTGATTATTCCGATTGTTTATATTATATTTGAACAAATGGGTGATAAAATTAAAGTAAGGCTATGGGGTGATAAATACAAAGAGTGACGGATTGTGTTTATTTTTCAAAAAAAAGAGGCTTATCTTCGGGTAAGCCTCTTTTTTTATTAAACTGTTTTTATCCAAAATTTTCGATAAAATATCGGTGGACTCTTAAATCATTCGTAAGTTCGGGGTGAAATGTGGCAACAAGAATATTACCGCTTGCGGCCATCACAAGATCATCATTATGGAAGCCCAATTTTTTGACCCCATTACCCGGAACCGTGATTTTTGGCGCCCGGATAAATACACCTTCGAAATCGATCGTCTCTTCTCCCAGTGTCAGCCTGACCGTATCGATAAATGAATTAATCTGACGGCCATAGGCGTTTCTCTCGACATGGATATCAATCAATCCAAGTGTCTTGAAGGGTATTGAATCAACATGATTTGCCAGAATGATCAAACCCGCGCAGGTACCCATAACAGGATGCGATTTACCGTATTCCACAAGAACATCATAAAGTTCAAGCCGGTTTATCAGATTCATGAAGGTCGTCGATTCACCGCCGGGAATAATGAGCTTATCACACTTTGCCAGGTTTTTTGCATCCTTGACATGTACTGCTTCAAAACCTAAAGACTCAACCGCAAGCGAATGTTTATGAAAGTCACCCTGTAAGGCAAAAATTCCGATCCTTTTCAACTACCAGCCTCTGTTCTGTAACATCTCGTTTTCGGGAATTGAACCTATTTCCAGACCAGGCATCGCATCGCCGAGTCCTTCGCTTGCTTTTGCGACCACATCAGGATCATTATAGTGTGTTGTAGCCAAAACAATCGCTTTTGCCCGCGCTTCCGGATCGTTTGATTTAAAAATACCCGATCCGACAAATACGGTTTCCGCACCAAGCTGCATCATCAATGAGGCATCTGCAGGTGTTGCCACACCGCCTGCCGCAAAGTTTGGTACCGGTAATTTGCCGTTTTCTTTTATATAACGGATCAGTTCAATCGAAGCGCCTAAATTCTTGGCGAAAGCCACCAGCTCAGAATCATCAAGCTGAGTAATTCTTTTGATTTCACTCTGAACCATTCTCATATGCCGGACCGCTTCAACGATATTACCCGAACCCGCTTCACCCTTTGTCCGGATCATTGCCGCGCCTTCAGATATACGGCGAAGCGCTTCTCCCAGATTGCGGCATCCACAGACAAACGGCACCTTAAAATCATGCTTCCAGATATGGTTGGCATCATCCGCGGGAGTCAGAACTTCACTTTCATCAACGAAATCTACTCCCAATGACTGCAACACCTGTGCCTCCGCAAAATGACCGATACGGCATTTTGCCATGACCGGGATAGATACCAGTTTCTGTATTTCTTTTATCATTTTCGGATTTGACATTCTGGCAACGCCGCCATCCGCGCGGATATCAGCCGGAATGCGTTCCAATGCCATAACCGCCACAGCGCCTGCATCTTCAGCGATTTTTGCCTGATCTGGTGTTGTTACATCCATGATCACGCCGCCTTTAAGCATCTCGGCCAAGCCCACCTTGACCAAAAATTCTTTTTCAAACATCTATCTTTTCTCCTAAATTTTCGACAATTTTTAAATACAATTTTTAATTTATTGAGCTCATTATTAAATGTCAAGGGATTAGCGGCGGGTTGAGAAGGTTTTCAGCCTTTCTGCAATCTGATTGACCGTGTACGGAATTAATTTTACAAAACCGTGCACCACAATGCTCGCTGATGATTGATAAGCCAATGGACCGGCAAAAAACAGATCCGGCTGCTGAATACTCTCTCCCGAATATGCTACTTCCGGAAAATTCTTGCGATTGAAACGCAATTTAAAGTTCTTCGCGACCTTTATATGTGGCATGTAACCCGTGGCGAATATTATTTTATCCACTTCGAGATCCCAATCCCTAAAATAAACCCTGTTCCCTTCGATTCTCTGAATATCCTGGTAGGCGCGATATCGGATAATTTCCATAGCGATCAGTTCTTTCAGATAACTCTCTGAGATTCCTCGGATGTGGTACAGTTTTTTTGTATCTGAAAAAAACTTCAGATCCTCTCTCGAAATCAGATAGACCATGGAATATCCGCATAAATCGATCGCTATTTCCGCGGCGCTGTTTCCGGTTCCCACAATCATCACACGTTTTTTCTTAAACTCTTCAGCAGAGCGGTAGTGATGTGAGTGCATGACAACGGGGTTGTTCTCCACCCCCGGTATTTCCGGAATATACGGATTTCCGAATATCCCTGTAGCGACTGTTATAACCGGCGCGGTGTAAGTTTTGTCATCAACTTTGACTTCGTACTGCAGGCTGTCATGATTAAAGTTTATATTTGTCACGGATGTATTCACTGCGACGTTCAGTTTAAAGTGATCGGTGTACGCATCCATGTAATTTACAAACTCAGAAGCCTTACAATATGGGCGTTGGACCCCCATCTTCCAGATTGGGAATTTCTCAGAAAAACTGGTCCAGTCACGCTGGGGATGACAAGGAGACAAAAGAAACATCTCCGGACGAACTTCCCGCCAAGCTTGCCCGACATTTCCTTTTTCAAAAGCTATGTAATCAATATTATGATGTCCGGCTTCCTCAGCCGCTTTTAAGCCCGCGGGGCCTCCACCGATGATGATTAATTCTTTTGAAAAAGTACGCTCCATCTGATTATTGTCCTGATATAAATATATAATTTGATCGCAAATGCCCTAAAATTTTGTCCACAATCTGTAAACCCACTCTTTCCTGGGCTTCTGTTGTTGACGCGCCGATATGCGGTGAGGCAATTACCCTCTTATGAGCGGCCAGATTTTTATCATAACCCGGTTCATTTTCAAAGACATCCAGTGCCGCTCCGGCAAGTATGCCTGAATCCAGCGCTTTCAATAAGGCGGCTTCAGACACTATTCCACCCCGCGATGTATTAATCAGATAAGAGCCCTGCTTTATCTTTTCAAATTCCTGTTCACCTATCAAATATGCTGTTTCAGGATTTTTAGGCAGATGTACAGAGACAAAATCCGAACGCTTTAAGAGTTTTTCAAGAGAAACCTGTTCAAATTCGATTTCCGGGATTTTTACTTCAGACCGGTTATAAACAACAATTTTCATACCAAGGCGGAAAGCTTTAACGGCAACCATTTTACCGATGGTACCCCCGCCGATGATTCCCAGTATTTTACCGTCTATCTCAAAACCCGTAAATTCTTTCTTCGCCCATTGCCCGTTTTTCATACTCACATCAGCTTCAGTAATTTTTCTGGCGAGAGAAAAAAGTAAACCGACGGTAAGTTCTGCCACAGCGGCAGCATTTGTCCCGGGTGTGTTAAATACTTTTATTCCTTTTTTTGCCGCCTGGACCGTATCAATATTATCCAGCCCCGAACCCGCCCGGCCGATCGCGCGCAGATTTTCTCCCGCATCAATCACCTTCCCCGTAATAGTTGTCGCGCTGCGTACAATAACCGCGTTGTATTTAGGAATATTCTTAATCAGATCAGCTTCCGACTGCCCGTAAATGGCATCATAAATTATGTCTTTTGCCTCTGCAAGATTCGCCATGGCTGTTTCATCCAGAGGATCACAAATCAATATTTTATACATTTCCCTGTTATTCCATCTTATTAATTATTCTTTACCATCCTGCCTGCGTTCATCCATAATACGGCAAGCTTCCATAATCACATTCATAGTTGAATTACTTATATTCTGTTCTAGTTTGATATCATGTATATCAAAGCTAAAGGCTCCGGACATCAGTGAAACCAGATCATAAAATGCATCTTCACCTTTTTTAGTTTCTGTCTGAGCAGCATGCAAATGCCCGTCTTTAAGATAAATCTGTCCCTGAATATCACCTTCAATATTCAAAACACCGGATTTTTTATTCAGATTGAGCATTTGAACGAGCTCTACAATCGAAAGATCACGCAAATCTCCGGAAAATCCCTTGCGTTCCTCACTGATGTTTTCAATACTTTTTAATTTTTGAGTCCTGTTCAACAATTCTTCCACACGCTCCAACAGGTCCTTGCGGTCAATCGGCTTATTCAGAAATTCATCCGCTCCTGCTCTAAATCCGCGGATTTCGGTTTCCGCGTCATCAAATGAAGTCAAAAATATAAATGGTACCAGGGGAATTTCAGAGTTTTCCCGTATCATCCAGCATAACTCAATACCATCCATTTGAGGCATCATAATATCAGATATAATCAGGTCCGGCTTATGCTTGTTTGCGGATTCGAAAGCCATTTCACCGTTTTCGGCTTCAATTATTTCATAACCTGCTTTGGAAAGACTGATGTTCAGCAATTTTAACACATTTGGATTATCATCAACAATCAATATTCTAAACGCCATGGCTACTCCATGCTGGGATATTTAGCTCTTTTTAAAGTAATTAATATCTAAATTACGCGCGGCGCCGGCTTCATCAAGTCTCCTGACCGGCGTAATATGCGGCGCATCTAAAAGTAATTCCGGCGTTTCATCAATTTCCTTATCAATGGTCAGCATAACATCAACAAAATGATCGAGCATCTCCTTGCTCTCTGTTTCGGTTGGTTCAATCATCAGCGCTTCTTTAACAATCAGGGGAAAATATACTGTCGGTGGATGTATCCCATAATCCAGAAGCCTCTTCGCGATATCAAGAGCTTTTGCCCCTCTTTTCTTCTGTTTTTCCGCGGAGAGTACAAATTCATGCATAGTCGGCGCGGAGTACCCAAGCTCAAAATTCCCCGAGAGTCTTTTTCGGAGATAATTTGCATTCACTATCGCGTGATCCGATACTTTTCTGAATCCATGCCTTCCAATCATCCGGATATAAACATAAGCGCGAACCAGAAGCGCAAAATTTCCAAAATAACTGTGTACGCTGCCTATTGAATCCGGCAGTTCTTCATTAAGAAAGTAGGTTTCACCTTTTTTATCCACAACAGGAACAGGCAGAAAAGCCTTCAATTTCTCGTTAACGGCTACGGGACCGGTTCCAGGGCCTCCTCCGCCGTGAGGGGTCGAAAAACTTTTATGCAAATTAAGATGCATAACATCAAAACCAAGGTCGGCAGGTCTGACAATTCCGAACAACGCGTTCATATTGGCCCCATCCATATACATAAGGGCGTCAATTGAATCAAGCATTTCCCTGATCTCGCGAATTTGATGTTCAAAAATACCAAGGGTGCTCGGATTTGTCAGCATTATACCGGCCACATCATCATTCAGGTTGGCTTTCAGATCGGCAAGATCCACCACACCCTGCGCGGTGGAGCGTATCGTTTTAATTTTGAATCCCGCAATTCTCGCGCTCGCGGGATTTGTTCCGTGAGCGGAATCCGGTACAAGAATTGTCTTCCGGTTTCTTTTTTTCATTTGATGATATTTCTTCATCAGAAGAAGACCGACCAATTCACCTTGCGCACCGGCAGCCGGCTGCAGCGTAATCCCGCTGAACCCGGTCAATTCCATCAAATATTCCTGAAGTTCAAAGAGCAGCTTCAGGCCGCCCTGAACCGCTTCATTCGGCTGATCCGGGTGTAAGTTTCTGAATCCGGAGAGACCCGCTAATTTTTCGTTGATTTTAGGGTTGTATTTCATCGTGCATGAACCAAGAGGATAAAAAGCCTTATCCACATGGTGATTTAAATTTGAAAGACCAATATAGTGCCTGACAATCTCATTTTCCGCAACCTGGGGCAATTCGGCCGGTTTTTCGCGTAAATAATTCTTTGGTATAAGATCATCGGTTTTCGTTTCGGGAACATCCACTTTCGGCAATACGTGCCCTACCCGACCTTCTTTACTCATCTCAAAAATCAATTTTGTATACATACTTTATCTCCCTGAAGGCATCTAAGCCTGAATTAGCTCCCAATAAGAAACCGTCTTATTTAAACCAATCTCTTTAGATGCCCCTAATGCTTCTTTTGCTTTGTTTAGCAGATCGTTCTCATCCGCGACTTCTATATTGTTCATCGGAAATGAGGCGACCCCGAGATTCACTGTTATCTTACTTTGCTCCACAATCTTCTTTTTAGAATTGGACACGGTAGCGATAAACTCGTCATCAAAATAACAGGCTCCGGCAAGAGTCTCCCGAAGCCGTTCGGCTTCCAAAAAGCCTCCCTGATCATCGGTTTGAGGAAGTATGATATAAAAATATTCCTCTGTATTTTGTGAAAGTATATCTACCGCCCTGGTTTTGTTTAAGATCAGATTTGCCATTTTTATTCTGATATAATTGCTCACCTGATAGCCGAGCGTTTCATTCATTTTCTTTACATTGTTAATACTCACTATAACCAGGGAAATGGCAGTTTTATAACGGATGGCCCTTAAAAATTCTTCTTTCAGGCGCCTTTCAAAAAATGAAAAAGTATAAAGCCCTGTCAGTGGATCAATCAATGTGTGTTTATCTATCTGTTTTGACCGGCTAAGAAACGACTCAAGTTCTTTCTGCATAATTTTATTATTGTAAGTCAGTTGTTCGTTCTCGCTTCTCAGCACATACAACATTTTATTCCGGTTCAGGATCGCGTTTACCCGTGCCACAAGTTCCTTGGAGTTAAACGGTTTCAGTAAATAATCGTCCGCGCCCAGTTCAAAACCGGTAATCCGATCTTTAACATCGGTATAATTCGCGGTAAGGAATACTATGGGAATATCCTTTGTATTCATACTGCTTTTTAACACTTTACAGGCCTCGAACCCGTCCATTACCGGCATCATTCCATCGAGCAGAATCAGATCCGGCCTGCTGTTTTGCGCGATTTCTATCGCTTCAACACCGTTGGATGCCTTTTCCACATCAAATTGGTAAAATTTGAAGATCCGCTCAAGGGTATCAAGCATATCCTCGTTATCGTCAGCGACAAGAACTCTGGGCATAAAAGTGATCCCTTACATCAAATATTTTTTATAAAATTGAATGTATTTATCCAGTTCATCTCTGGTTCGCTGCTCCGTAACCGCGATTAATATTTTGTTCGTGTGACCCGTCTTTTTCAAATCAATTCCCGCAAAAATACCTTCCTTCATCGCTGCCTGAATCACATCTTCAGCCTTGACCGGCAAATTGAGAGTAAATTCTTTGAAGAACGGAGACTTCGAAGCCATGGATATTCCCGGGATAGCCGTCAATTTATCCGCCAGATAATGCGCTTTTTGTAAACACAAGCCGGCTACATCTTTTATTCCCTTTTTCCCGAGAGTTGCCATATAAATCCCTGCCGTAAGCGCCATTAATCCTGAATTGGTACAGATATTCGATGTGGCTTTTTCTCTGCGGATGTGCTGCTCCCGTGTTTGTAAGGTAAGCACAAAGCCCCTTTTCCCGTCCTCATCTTTCGTAACGCCGGACAATCTTCCCGGAATTTTACGAATCAGGCTTTTATTAACAGAGAACAAACCCAGATAAGGTCCGCCATAGTTCTGCCCGTTCCCCAGTGACTGCCCTTCGGCGATGGCGATATCGACCCCAAACGCCCCGGGTGTTTTTAATAATCCCAAAGAAATGGGGTCATAGACCTGAATAACCAGGCAATCCCTGCCGGCCGCAGCATTTTTTACCGCGGCAACATCCTCAAAAAATCCGAAATAATTAGGATGCTGGACAATGACAGCGGCAGTTTGGTCGTCGATCAGAGTTTTCAAGGCGGAATGGTCTATTGCCAGATCCTTTTCCGGTATCTCCGTCAGTTCGATCTCAGTGTTATTGATATAGGTTTCAATAATGCGTTTATATCTGCTGTTGAGAGTGGCTGGTACAAGTATTTTATTTTTGCCGGTATGACCGGCAGCAACCAGGACAGCTTCCGCTAGAGCGGAACCCGCTTCATACATGGACGCGTTTGTTACATCCATTTCAGTCAGTTCGCAGATCATTGACTGAAACTCATACATGGCCTGTAGATTCCCCTGGCTGACTTCAGGCTGATATGGAGTATAAGATGTATAAAATTCTGATCTTGATGTGAGAGCATCAATGATTGACGGTATATAATGGTCATAAGCGCCACCGCCAAGAAAAGAGACATAAGTCTTGTTCTTTTCCGCTAACTGCTGTACAATTCTGCTGATACCGAGTTCAGATTCAGCTTCCGGCATCTGAAAAGTGCCTTTGAAGCGCAGATCTTCGGGAATATTCGATAATAACTCCTCGATATTATCAAGACCGATCACTTCAAGCATCTCCCTGATATCGGCTTCAGAATTAGAAAGATATGCCATGCGTGTTACCTTTATTTAATTTAAGAAAGTGAATATATAAAAACTGATTCAAAATCTCTGAATATCCCCCAGATTATGAATCAATTTTGAATTTATGATTGCATTCTGGTTTAATCCTTAATTTAATATATTAAGCATCAATTAACAAAGGATTTTACCAAAGATTGAGCGGTGGGACATTTAAAGAATTGTTAACATCAGGAAAGAAAAGAAAAAAAAACCCGTGATTGATTTATCCACGGGCTTTTTATAAAGATATCAGCCAATATGCTCCGCATAAGCTGCCGCATCCATCAGATTTTTTAGTTCAGAAATATCTGATATTTTAATTTTGACCATCCAGCCTTCACCATAAGGATCTTTATTTACAGTCTCCGGCTCATCTTCCAGGGCGCCATTTATTTCAACGATTTCCCCTGAAACCGGACTAAACAGATCTGCAACGGCTTTTACAGCTTCAATAGTGCCAAAGCTGTCACCCATATTAACTTTATCACCGACTTCGGGCAGTTCAACAAATACAACATCGCCTAATTCACCCTGTGCGTAATCTGTAATTCCAACAACAACGATGTCACCATCTGTTTTTGTCCATTCATGGTCTTTGGTGTACTTCAATTCACCCGGGATACTCATATAAACCTCCAAGCTATTCTAATAAGTTGATTCGTTCTAAAAATCCTGTATCAAATTTTCCTTCAATAAATTCCGGTCTTTTAATTAACTTTTGATGGAATGGAATGGTCGTTTTAACGCCTTCTATGATAAATTCGTCCAATGCTCTTCCCAATCTGCTAATAGCCTCTGCGCGGTCTCTGCCATGAACAATTAGTTTGGCCACCAGCGAATCATAATACGGGGGAATCATATATCTTTGATAGGCATGAGAGTCAACCCTTACACCCGGTCCGCCCGGAATATGAAAGCTCTTGATTTCGCCGGGACTCGGCATGAAATTTTTTTCAAAATCCTCCGCGTTTATACGGCACTCGATGGCGTGTCCCGAAATTTTAATATTTTTTTGAGAATATCCCAGTTTTTCACCGGCGGCGACCAGGATCTGATCTTTCAAAAGATCCTTGCCGTAAACCATTTCCGTAACCGGGTGTTCAACCTGAATACGGGTATTCATTTCCATAAAATAGAAATTAGAATCGCTGTCAAGAAGAAATTCTATTGTACCGGCGCCTTCATATTTGACTTTTTTAGCGCCATTTACAGCCACTTCGCCCATGCGCTTCCGCAGATCATCCGTGACAACTACCGAAGGAGCTTCTTCAATCAGTTTCTGGTGCCGGCGCTGAATACTGCATTCGCGTTCACCAAGATGGACAACATTGCCATACTGGTCCGCCATAATCTGAATTTCAATATGTCTGGGATTTTGAATATACTTTTCAAGATAAAGTTCGGGATTGCCAAATGCACCCTGGGCCTCGGCCTGAGCCATCTGATAATTCATCTCGAATTCGTTCATATTTTTTACAATCCGCATTCCGCGTCCGCCGCCACCGGCAACCGCTTTCAGAATCACCGGGAACCCTATCTCGGCAACCAGTTTCCTGCCGGATTCAATGCTTTTTAGAACGCCTTCGCTACCGGGGACCACAGGAACACCGGCCTTTATCATCAGGGCTTTTGCTTCAGATTTATTTCCCATTTTACGGATAACATCCGCGCTAGGGCCGATAAATTTAATATTACTGGAATTGCACATATCCGCGAATTCCGCGTTTTCGGCGAGAAAACCGTATCCCGGGTGTATTGCCTCAGCGCCTGTTATCTCAGCCGCTGAAATGATTCTTACCGGATTCAGATAACTCTGTGCGCTTTGAGCGGGTCCGATACAAATGGCTTCGTCAGCAAACCGAACATGCAGGGAATCTTCGTCTGCTTCGGAATGCACGGCAACTGTATGAACCCCCAATTCCTTACATGCACGAATTACCCTTAATGCAATTTCGCCACGATTCGCTATAAGAATCTTCTTGAACAACGGGCCTCCCTTTCTCAACGTTCCAGCGCCTGCTCCAATTCACTCAGGATTTTGCGCAATTGTTCATTTTCGGTTTTTAATTGTGCAATTTGCCTTTCCAGCTCAGAAATACCGGAATTCGTTTTTCGCTCATCATACTGAATATCTTTTGTACCGGCATTATATAAATTTAGAATCTTTAACCAATCATTACAAGCAGAAATATAACTGCTGTTCGGGAATTTTTTTTTAAAATCATCAAATCTTTCCCGGGCGTCCTGAAAATTAAAAAAAGGGTTTTCAGATTCTGAATTAACCCTCAGCCGCGCTATTCTGAAAGCCGCGTCGTCACTGTAAGGTTCATGCGGATACTTATGCAGATATTTTTGCAATAATATTTCCGCTTCTGAATACTTTTTGCCGGCGATCAAATTATCAGCTTTTTCAATCAGCATCGCCTGCAACTGCTGATCCCGTCCGGATGATTCCCTGGAAACTGGTGAACAGTTTACGAAAATTAAGCCACAAATGCTAAAAATCCAAATGTGCTTAGTTATTCCTTTTATCAAAAACATAAGTGTTGCCCGTCTTCTTTTTGGCCAGCTTTTTTAATTCCGTGGCGATGGTCGAAACCTCGGCGATCGAGTTGATTATTCTATTTTCATTTGTTACGATGGCAATCGATATGGTGACAAACGGGAACTTCTGTATTCTACCCTGCCGGTTTTTTGAGATGATAAATCCTGATTTTTTATCATCTTCCCTGTAAAAATTATGGATTTCACGCCCCATAATATCAGTGATAAAAAGACAAACCGATTCAACCATCTCCGGTGTTGAGACCAGAACAAAATCATCTCCGCCCACATGTCCTACAAAATCATCAGGATTCCCGAATCTGTTTATCGCCTCCGTGATCAAACGACCGGTAAACAAAAGCATTTTATCACCGGCGACAAAACCGTACTTATCATTATATGCTTTAAAATTATCAAGATCGGCATATGCCACGGCGAATAATTTTCCGCTGTCAATCTTTTTCTGGAGCATCGTCTGTATCGCGTTATTACCCGGCAGATACGTCAGCGGATTGCTGTCGAGATTCTGCTGATATCTGCGCAGAACCGCTTCGATACGTTTCTCAATTTCCTGATGATCCATATCCTTTGCCAGATATTCATCGACACCTTCTTCAAAGCTGGTCAGCTTATCATTCAGGTCATGCGATGATGTCAGCATAATGATCGGCAAATTCATATATTTGGGAATCTGCCGCAGACGTTTGCAGACCTCATGTCCATTTGGTTCCGGCATGTTCAGATCCAGCATGAGAAGCTGAGGATTTACCTCATCAATTCTGTCAAGGACATCCTGCCCGCCTATTCCCACTTCCACTCTGTATCCAAACCGTTTGATGATACTCTCCCACAAGAATCTGTCGTCACTCCAATCATCTGCAAGAAAAACCTTTATATACTCATTTTTCATAACCAGCCTCCCTCTTCGGCGATGCGTCTGGTTCGGGGCAGTTCAATTAAAAATTCCGTACCTTTATTCAACTCACTGGAAACAGTAATTTTGCCGCCATGAGCTTTTACTATCTGAGAGGCGATAAACAAACCCAGCCCGGTGCCTTTCACTGATATTTTTTTTGAATTTGACGCGCGGTAGAGTTTTTCAAAGATATAGGGAATTTCTTCCTTTGGTATCCCGATCCCTTCATCAGCGATAATAATACGAATGGATGAAACAGATTCTTTGATGGTGACTGAGATGGTCTTTCCCTGATGCGAAAATTTAATCGCGTTACCGATCAGATTATGGAATACATCTTTTATTTTTTCTTCATCCGCGTCCAGGGTGATCGTTTTTGAAGAATAGTTTATTTTAATGAATAGTGATTTTTCACTTATAATCGGCGAGAGAATGATGAGTTCCTCTGTCATTAACTTGACAATTTTTACCACTGTATAATTCAGTTTTATCTTACTTCTTTCGTATGTGGCGCTGTTAAGGATATTTGTGATCAACTTCTGAAGATTCTCGTTATTCACTTTGATCAGAGCGAGAAATCTTTTTTCCTCGGTAGTGACCTTATCGCCGAGAGACGATTCCAGTAAATAGGTGGCTTGTTTTATCGATCCGATAGGACTTTTCATCTCGTGCGTAAACTGAGACAACATAGCCGCTTTATAGCCCTGAGATTCCTTAAGCCTCCCGGCGAGCTGTTCAAACGCCCCTCCAAGTTCGCCGATTTCATCATCAGGCTTATCCTTAATTTGAAGATTAAAATCAGAGACCGCCATTTGCTCAATTGCGTTCCTGAGCGAATCGATCGGCTTAGTCAAGCGACGCGCCCAAATCACCGCGACAAGGATGGTGACCAGAAAAATAAAAATTTCGGCGATGATGATAACCCATTGGGTCTTCTGCGCTATCAGTGACATTTGAGTAGATTTACTGATACCCCGCTCGCCAATCACTTTGTTTAATTCCGCGAGTGAGGCGCGAAGATTCTGAACATCCTTTATGACACGCGTATCCCTTAAATATCTTGCATCACTCAGCCTGTCTTTTTTTACAAAACCGATTGACTGCAAAATAGCGTCATTCACACGCGCCCATCTTTTATCCACACTCTCACCGAGATTACTTATCTGAGCGGAATAATCCGTTTTCTTCTCGTCACCGACAATGTTGTATAAAAATGTATAAATACCGCTCAGCATCTGGTCATACCATGCTTTTTCGTAAGGCGTAAGCATCCTTACGCGTAATTTAGACCAGTTCGTTTCGAACTCTGTGCGTGAATTTTCTAAATTTCTGATCCGGTAATCTGATGATTTTCCGGGGATAAACAGAAGGACATAATCCGAGTACAAATCTTCGAGGCTTTGCAATTGCCGGGATACCTGAATTATGCTGTGCACATCCTGCTGCACATGTCCGCGGAGGGATGTGGTTAATTCTCTGATTTCAATTATCAACCACAGTAGAGAAAAAGTGAACAGGACAATTAATAAAAAATAACTGGAGAATAATTTAGTCTTTAATTTCATTTAATAAAATAATCATTGAATCTGATTATGACAAATAATCAGATTCGATTAATCATGATTTTTCAATGATGAATAAGACCTGGTTGTACTCAACAGGCTGGGCATTTTCGATTAAAATTTTTACTAATTTACCGGAAACTTCCGATTCAATCTCATTCATTAATTTCATTGCTTCAACAATACATAAAACCTGACCGACAGATATCTGTTTACCGACGGAGACATAAGGTTCCGCATCCGGTGAAGGCGCGCCGTAAAATGTACCCACCATAGGTGACCGCACCTCATAGGTATTTGTATTTACCGCCTCAGCCGCCTGGACAACCGTTTCTCCCTGTGAGGCGGATCCTGACATTACAGTGTGCTGTAAAACCGGTGGATTCTGAGGAGCCGGGGAATGGAACATCGGCACATCGGGGGTATAAATCATTCCGGTATTTGAAGACACGCTTTTTGTAATCCGAACCTTTTTACCGTCTTCTTCAATTTCCAGCTCCCCGATATTCGAGTTTTCCACAACCTTTATAAGTTGACGTATTTCTTTCAGATCCATTGCTCCTCCTATTTATTTTCAGAAGAAAGATTGAATAATTTGTCCAGAAGTCCTTTTATCTCCACATGAAGGCGCTTTTTATAAACACAGCCATTGATCTCGTGTTTACCAACAAAGTTAAAATTTAGGTTTTTTATCACATCATCGCAATAAATTATTACGGGAATATCCGAATTTGTTCGCTCATCCGGCCAGATCATGTCCAGAATCTTTTCAGCGGAAGCATAATCCAGAATTAGAAAATCTGGCGCTGATTTAGCAAGAAAGCGGATGGTGAATTCGTCGGGCGAAGTTACCTTGGAATCAATCCCCATATTTTTTAAAAACCGGTTCGTCATGAGCCGCGCGATCCGGTTGGGGTCCAATATAAGCGCCTTTAACTGTTCATCTCTGCAGCTTTCCTGTTTTTTTATTTCATCTTTCAGTTTTGAAGCGTCCAGCAGGAGATTCGTGATATTCGCAATAAATTTGCCTTTTCCGATATCTTCCCGGTCTTCAAAACGAAAGGAGAGGGACGAACTGCATGCCAGCTGCAGAAAAGCGTCTTCTTTTATAATACTGCCGTAGGCTGCTCCCACTACTTTCCCCGACGCGATAATCACTTCTCCGACCCTTATCCGGTGTGAGTTATAGAAATGGAATATCCCGCTGCGACGGCCCTGTTCTTTTTCCTGAGCCTCGGAAAAGAAAAAATCGATTGTTGTAAGCGTATTCTGAAGACCGGCTTCATGTATTCTCAGGTTGATTCTCATGGAGACTTCTTGCGCGATTGCGGGCAGGTAAATCACATCAGATGCTCCCTGACTAAAAAAATCTTCCGCCGATTTCAGGATATCCGGTTCTGTTGTAATTCCGATGACGGGCGCCCCGCTCAGTTCCTGAAGGGCAAGCACCGCCGGCACAAGATGTTTCAGAACTTTTTCTTTCAAATTATCCGCGATGATAACCGCTGCCGGTTTAGACTGAGCGCACTTTTTTTTTAGTTCGAACAAACTTGTAACCTGCGAACAATCGAAACCGAAATCTTTCAACTTGACTAACAGATTTTCAATGTCCTTATTTGGACCTGCCAATACATGAATTTTTTTCATTTTTTTCAATATTCTTTATTTTTTTCATAAATCCTGGAAAATTCATCAATCAGTACCGGTAATTTCTCATCACTCAGAAGAGTAGTATTCAATCGCGCGTGTTTAAGTTTTAGCAGATTGAGTTCCGTCGTTATCATTTCTTCTTTAAAGAATGGCGCGCGGGTGATCATATTACCATCCGGCGCGATAACCGCTGAACCGCCCCAAAACACAAGGCCGTCTTCCACCCCGACCCTGTTGGCGAACACAACATAAGATGTACTCGTTATCGCGAGCGCCTGCAGTAGCGTCTCCCAGGTTCTTACATTCTCAGGTTTGGGGTCTTCATCTATTCCCCGCGTGAGCGCGGCGGAACTTACCAGTAACACCGATGCCCCGTCCTGCGCGAGGATAACTCCCGATGTCGGGTGCCAGATATCCTCACAAATCATCAGACCAAACCGGCCAAATTTTGAATTAAAAGCCCTAAAACGGTTTCCCGAACTGAAATATCTTTCTTCCTCAAAAACACCGTATGTGGGGAGATACACTTTTCGGTGCCGTGTCAGCAGTTCTCCGTTTTCAAAAAACAGCGCCGTATTGTAGATTTCATAGCGGTCATTTAATTCAACCATCCCGGCCATGATTGATATATGCTTACTGAGTTTCTTAAGTTCGTTAAATTTCGTGTCATCTGCCGTAACCGCCACATCGTAAACAGCATCCTTCAGGGAGTAACCCGTTAAAGACAATTCCGGGAAGACAATGATATCATTTTTCCCTTCAATTGCCTGATTAATGGCGAAATAGTGCTTTTCGAGATTTTTATCTATATCGCCAAGCACGGTGTTTATTTGCGTCATGGCGATGTGTATTTTCTGTTTATAGAATTTCATACCAGTGTTTATTCTTAATTATTGATACCTTTTGAAGGCGCTGGAATACGTCCGCCGCGGCCAATAAATTTCGAATTATCGAGTTTGGAGACCGGCATAATCGGAGCGATTCCGAGAAGGCCTCCATAATCGGCGGCCTGCCCCACATCCATACCGGGAACAGGAATTACCCTGACAGCCGTCGTCTTGTTATTTACCATTCCGATAGCGCATTCATCCGCGATAATTCCGGCAATCGTCGCCGCGGAAGTATTTCCGGGAATAGCTACCATATCGATGCCGACACTGCATACGCTTGTCATTGCCTCCAGCTTTTCGATAGTAATATGACCCTTTTGTGCGGCTTTGATCATACCTTCGTCTTCGGAGACAGGGATAAAAGCTCCGCTCATTCCTCCCACATAAGAAGATGCCATCAATCCACCGCGCTTGACTGAGTCATTCAGCAGCGCGAGAGCAGCAGTTGTTCCCGTGGCACCCACATCTTCGAGCCCCATCGCTTTTAAAATATCCGCGACACTGTCGCCCGGCATGGGTGTCGGCGCGAGAGAGATATCAACGATACCAAATGGAATATTCTGCATCGACGCTACTTTTCTGCCCACAAACTCACCGGCCCGCGTAATCTTGAATGCCATTCTGCGAATCCGCTCTCCGAGTGAAGCAAAATCCAGATCCGGCGCTTCTTTGACCGCTCTCAAAATAACGCCCGGACCGCTGATGCCGACATTTACAACCACATCAGGCTCGCTCACTCCGTGAAAAGCCCCCGCAATAAAAGGGTTATCTTCAGGCGCGTTTGCAAACACGACAAGCTTTGCGCAGCCAATGCCCTGACGGTCAGCGGTATTTTCAGCCGTTTGTTTTATAATCTTTCCCATCAGGCTCACGGCATCCATATTGATACCGGCTTTTGTTGTCGCCACATTCACCGAGGAGCAGACATGTTTTGTCCGCGAAAGCGCTTCGGGAATGGCGTGGATCAGATTCAGATCGCCTTTCGAAAATCCTTTCTGAACCAATGCGGAGAATCCCCCCAGATAATCAACCCCCAGTTCATCGGCGGCTTTATCAAGTACTTCCGCGATCTCTATGAAATCCTCCATAAAATATCCGTCAGCGACAATAGCCACCGGTGTGACAGATATTCTTTTGTTGGCGATAGAAATTCCATATTCAGATTCAATTTTTTGGGCTGTTTTTACATGCTCCGCCGCGACCCGCATTAATTTTTCATAGATATTACTTTTCAACTGACCGAGATTATCGCTGGTACAATCTTTTAAATTTATACCCATTGTCACCGTACGGATATCAAAATGCTCAACCTCTGTCATTCGTATGGTTTCTAATATTTCTTCCATTGCTATCGGCATAATCTATACCCTGTGCATTGCATTAAAAATTTCTTCGTGCTGGACGATTACTTTTAGATCAAACTCTTCTCCTGTACGGATCATCTCTGATTTTATAAACTCAAAATCAGCATCACACTCAGAGATATCCACCAGAAGCATTACCGTAAAAAATTCCTGTAGAATTTTTTGTGATAAATCAACAATATTACAGGTATGCTTCGCTAAAATGCCTGTCAATCCTGCAAGAATTCCGGGCCGGTCTTTACCGAACGCGGTAATGATTATCCGGTTTTTTGATCTTTTGACGCTTTCTTTCTGCAGAGTTTTCAAATCCTGAGTTACATTACTCTCTTTATCGATCTTACTAACAGCATTTTTAACAACCGTTTCAATGACTTCCGGATTTGCGGATTTGCCCAGCTGTCTAAGCGCTTCTTCAGCAAGTTTACGGATATCGCTTTCAGTTATATTTGCCATAATTAATTTCCAGACAGTTTGTTAAAGTATTTTTAGATTTGTTATTTACTTTTTGAATCATCGAGAGATCTCAGTTTTGGATCCATTAATGCCGAATCCAGATCAACCCGGTCAACAATAGCCACCACAGCCGCTTCAATACTAACAGATGAAGGATCATCCGGGTAAATCGCCTGCCGCGCCGCGTGGCCGTAAGCGCAAATCACCACTTCGCCGACTCCCGCTCCCAATAAATCCGCCACAACTACCACATCTGTTAAAGGCGCTTTTTTCAGATTTAACGGATTAACAATCAAAAAACGCAGGTTTTTTAAGTTATCTGTTTTCTTTGTCGCCCAAACCGAACCGACTACTTTTCCTAAAAACAACTTGTGTCCCTTCCCATAATGATTTCGCAACTCTGTGCCATCTCTGAAATCTTGAAAAAATCAGGAATATTAAAGGAATCTAATGTATTTTACATTTATTCGCAACCCTTATCTCTAAAGCGATCCGGAACATAAGTTTATTAAATTTACTGACTTAGATAAAGACTATTATGAATAATAAAATCATGAACAGTGTCCGGTACAAGGCTGCGGAAGGAACATTTTTTCCTGATGCGATGCCTGATATGCGTCGATGAAATATCTATGATCGGGCTGTCAACATATAGAAGATTTTTATGCTGGAAGGGTTCTGTAAACGAAGATGCTGAACGGTTAAACACAACAAGGTAAGCAAGGCGGAGTATCTGATGCGGTTCTTTCCATGAAAGGAATTCCTTCAGATTATCCGCGCCTATGAAATAATACAGCTCCTGGTCAGGGTATTTTTCTTTGAAGTATTGAACTGTATCGACCGCATATGAAATTCCTTTTCTATCCAGCTCAATGGAACTTATCTCAAACTGCGGATAATTTTTTAGCGCGAGCCGGAGCATTTCCAGTCTTAATTCACCGGGAGTAATATCCTGACGCTTGCCAAATGGATGTTTGTGATTAGGAATAAAAATAGTCTTTTGAAGACCGAGAGAATCGGTCAGCCATTCAGCAACAACAAGATGTCCCAGATGAACCGGGTCAAATGTTCCGCCGAAGAGACCAAGCCCCTTCGCTTCTGTCTTGTCACTCATTTTCTTCGGCTCTCACCACATTGTCAACAATGGCAGCGCCAGCCGGCGTCAGTGTGCTCGAAGGAAATTGAATTTTGAACTTCTCTATCTCCTTTTTTGCGGATTGTTTATCCTTCAATTCAAGATAGGTTTCTATCTTTCCGTTCAACGCGTCATCGGCCCATTCAGTATCATAATATTTTTCCAGAATCAGATCATAATAGATTAATGCCGCTGTATACCGGTGCATTTTTCTGTATATCGCCGCATTGTAAAGATCCTTTTTTGCTAATTTTGAACGCAATACCGTAATCTTTTTTTCGGCATCTTCTTTGAGTTTGTGTGTAGGAAAATCTTCTATGAATATTTGATACTCTCGGATAGCCTTAAATGAATATTTTTGATCAAGAGATGCCCTGGGTGACATTTCATTATAGCACTCACCTATTTTATATTGCGCCTCCGCCACCAGCGGACTTTTACTCATATCGCTGACAAGTTTTTCAAATTCCACGGCGGAAACCAGATATTCACCCATCTTATAGTGTGAATCCGCAAGATAGAATTGCGCGCTGTCGGCGACCACGCTGCCGGCAAATCTTAATACCACAACCGTAAATTCGTTCACCGCGTCATAATAGTCTTTATCCTGATATTTTTTCATGGCGTATTTAAAATATTCAGTCGCTGTCCAGTCCATACGGTTTTTTTTAGGCGCGCAACTGAATAGAAGTGCCGCAAGAATTGATAAGATGATTATTTTTCGCAAATTCCATACTCCTGTTTAGATCCTGCATTTATTTTTCTTCCTGAAATGAAAATATTCACCTCAAGATTCAGGCTACATCCTGTTAGCTCCGCACGGCAAAAAACAAATAGATTACAGTCGAAACTGATAAAACAACGATTATCGGCTCAAATAGTTTCGTCCATCCCGATGCGGATGCCAGTTTCCCCTTTAAAAAGGGATATGTCTCGTCTTCTACTAAAATTAGCTGATCACGCTCTATTAAATCAGTGAAAGAATTATTGAATTTGATTGCTTTCACCCGGGTATCATCCTTCTTTGACTCAGTCCAGCCCTCCATCTCTACGCTGCATATTCTTCGAACAGAATCACTGATGCCAAGAAACTGTTTTGTATTCTGGATGTAAACGATATTTATACTTAATTGTTCAATGAAAAGAGTAACCTCAGCCGAATCGGCGCTTAAACTTATTCCTTTCATGGAAAAATACTGTATCATCTGGTTCTTAATAAATAATTTTTTCATCAATTCAATGCCGTCGGCCTGAATGGAAATCTCCCCGCCGTTTTCGGGTAATGTCATATCCACTGAGTCAAAATACTGTTTGATCAGTCTTCCAACTACATCGCGATTTGATTCCGGTTCGCCGGTCCCTCCGAAACAGGGAAACAGCAAAATTGATATTAATAAAATTATTCTTAAAAACACGGTCATAAAGTTAGCCACAATATGCATTCCATGCAACTATTTATAAGCTATAATCCAGCTGGTTTTTAACCTTCCCGACTCTTAAAACCCGATAATCTCAATCAGGTCTATAAAAGCAATTCTGCCTTTTTTTCATAAAACAGAATACATTATTTAATTTCAGGGAAAATAGAATCATATAGAAAAATGATACCCCGCGGCTACCAACGAGACATATACAGCTCCAAAAATAAATTCCTGAACTCCAATCGATTTCGGCAGCTGCTGCCGAAATACGGGTAAGATACCCGTCTCTGAACGCACTGTAAGAATGATGACTCCAATGACAGCTAATAACGGAATTTTTTTTATTAGATATAAGACAAAAAATATCATAATCACAGCGGAATGCGTCATCCGCTGGAATCCAATTTGAGTTTCTTCATTTCGTCTGAGATTTAAACGGGTTCTGACGTACAAAGTGGTGGTCACTGAACGCCCCATACTGATGACCCACAAAAACAAGGCGTCAAATATGATCCACCCTCCGGCCATCGCAATAAGCGAGCCCATCATAGCGAAAGCGGCCGCGCCCGACAATTCAGGTAACAGGCTTTTTGCCTGATTGGATGCATCAAATATGACGTAAACGATAATAAACGGGAAAACCATCACCATTGGTACCAGCATCATCTGGCCAACGAACAGCAGAACATATCCAAACCCGATAGAACTTAATATCAGATAAAAAATTGAAAAATTACCCGCATATCGGGCTTTTATTCTATTTTTGGTGGATTTTCTTTCTTTAAACCATATCTTAAGAGGGTTTCTCGACATGAATGCCGCCATGGCGGCGATACCGAGGATCAGTCCGTCAAACGAAAAAACGGTTAAAAGTCCCAGAAAAACGGGCTCAAGTGTATAACCCCAGCTTCCGTGCTCCTGCGGCAGGGCGATTTTCTTTAAATTTATTTCTCGTTTTGCTGTTGTCATCCCAACGCGACTCTCTGCCACTCGACCTTTATAAATATCAATTCCGGACAATTGCTCATTTTGGATCCAACTACTGAAATTTAAAAAGTCCTGCGGGCAGGACTTTTTAAAACTATTCCTATAGTTCCGCTATCAGAATGAGCGGTTTGCCATTCCGTATAATATCTACACTGACCCTTTGACCGGATTTAAATTCAGCTAAACGATACATATAATCATATATATTTTTAACTTTTTTCCCTTCCATCGCCACAATTACATCGCCCTTTTCCATACCGGCCTGTTCGGCGGGTCCGCCTTTTCTGACGCCGTCAATCCGGAGTCCGTTCTCTTCCGTGGATGCATAATCAGGTACAATCCCAAGCGTCACCTTAAACCTTCGGCCCATTGAAGGCGTGGATTTTGGTCCAGCTTCCTGGTAAACCAGATGAGTTTCGAGATTTGCCGTTTTCTCAGCGAGAATATACGCGAATTCAGTAATATCTTTTTCACCGGCATAATTTATTTTCTCCGGGTCATCTGCCGGCGTATGATAGTCTTCATGCACCCCCGTAAAAAAGAATAGCACCGGTATATTTTCGATATAAAATGAAGCATGATCAGATGGTCCATACCCTTCAGGAGACATCTTTAATTCAAATTTCTTGCCCTTTGCCGCATCCTCGACCAGTTTGTCAAGACCTGTCGCGGTTCCCGTCCCTCCCAAAGTCAGAGATCTTGTCTCGGTATCCAGCCGGCCCACCATATCGAGATTGAACATAATATTTACATTTTTGAGATCAACCAGAGGATTTTTTGTAAAGAATTTTGAGCCTAAAGTGCCCATTTCTTCTGCCCCAAATGCCATAAACAGGACACTGCGTTTGATCTTTTTTCTTTCCGCGCTCATTTTTTCAGCCAATTCAAGTATCGCGGCCACTCCGGATGCGTTATCATCGGCGCCGTTATGGATGGCGGAAGTATCGGGTGTTCTGGAACCTGATCCCGAGCCTCCCATTCCAAGGTGATCGTAATGGGCTCCGATGATAATAAATTCATTTTTTAAGGAAGGGTCATTCCCAGGTAAAAGCGCGACAATATTTTGAGTTCTGGATTTATCCTGTACTGTCGATGAAGTCGCTGAGAGTTCAACATCTAATGGAAAAGCGACGGGTGTCATACTGTCAACCATCTCCTTTTCAAGAGCGATGATTGTCTTTCCGGTCTTACTCAGCATCTTGTCCGCAACCGTTCGTTTGACGTTAAAAATCGGAAGCCCGGCGTCTGACTGGCTCTGATCATACTCAAGAGGCATTAGTTCATCTTTCTCATCAACTTCTTTCCCTGATACCACCAGTACACCGGAAGCCCCCTTATCTCTGGCGACCATGGTTTTATTTCTTAGTGAACTGTAGCGAATGAATTCGCTATGAGGATTCTTAACATCCGGATCTTCTCTTAATATCATTACCCACTTGCCGGAAACATCGACATTAGCGTAATCGTGCCAGCTCACTGAATCCGCGTCAAAATCTATTCCGTAACCCGCAAAAACAACACCAGCGGAAACCGTTGCGTTTTCAGAAAACGCGAGCGGTGTGAAATCCTCCCCTAATTTTCCATCAAAATCTCCGAATGACAATCGGTTTCTATCATCCGCGTCGACAGATTTAACAACATCAAAATATTGGAATCCGTTTTCCCCGAAAAGTGTCAGGCCAAATCCGGCAAACTGATTTCTGATATATTCCGCTGCCGTATCTCCTCCCGGTGTTCCGGGTTTTCTTCCGGCAAGGGAATCAGATGCCAAAAATTCTATTCTTGATTTAAGGTCGGAAATTGTAATAGCGGTTTGGGTTTTATCCCCGGCAATGACAGACTGTGAAAGAAAAATTATTAACAGAAATAATCCGGTGACCTTTTTCATTTCATCTCCTTTTGTCAATTCGCGCACAATGATTTTAAGACAATTTTCATACGATTATAATTTCTAAAACAACTGATTAATTCCGTAAAATTTCTTAAAACATAGATTTTATCTTTGCTTTTTCCCGATTTATGCTTTGAAATTATCCAAAGAATGTCCGCAGATGATCGCAAAACTCATCCGGTTCATCAGAATGTACCCAATGCGTGGCGTTTTCAATTGTTACAATTTCTGAATTGGGGAAAATTCTTTTTATCAAAGAATAATCTGCGGGAACAATATATTCCGAACGTCCGCCTTTAATAAACAAAGTTGGATTTTCAAAGGTGAATGTTTCATTGCTGCCCTGCAGTATCTTATCAATATTTCGATAGATGCTCTGCAGGTTCGCTTTCCATGAAAATGTACCATCCCTGTTTCTGCGCAGATTTTTGAGCAGGAACTGGCGAATCGGCTTTTGTTTGATTTTATTTGAAAGCTGCATATCAGCCTCGTCCCTGCTCTTGAGTGAATCAAGATTGATGGCTGATAAAGTCTCCAGAAACATCTTAAAATATGTGTTATAATAATTCTTCGGAGCTATATCCACCACAACCAGTTTTTCCACTTTTTGAGGAAACATCAGGGCGTACTGCATAGCAACCTTTCCGCCCATTGAGTGCCCTATCAGGCGCATCTCCTTCAGGTCCTGCTCAGCCGCGAATTCCGCCAGATCATTTACCAGTATATCATAATCAAATTCATCACTATGGCCTGAACGCCCATGATTACGTTGATCCGGAATATAAACAGTGTGACGTTTGGCGATTTTTTTACCGATCGTCATCCAGTTGTCTGACATTCCAAACAAACCGTGTAATATGATTAACGGTTTACCTTTTCCAAACTTTCTGTAAAAAAGTTTCATATTCAATATCAGATTCGAAAATTAATAGAACACTTTATCCGGCGATTAATTTGAGTTGATTCTGTTAAATATGTATTACTGTTTTAGAAATTCTTGAAATTAAAAAAAGGCGGCAATATTTGCCGCCTCTCATTTATGTATTTTTCAGACAACTGCCCCGTGACACTTTTTATATTTTTTACCGCTCCCGCAAGGGCAGGGATCATTCGGTCCGACTTTTTGCTCAACTTTAATGGGTTGTCTTTTATTGGATCGTTCTTTTGAAGCCTTTTGTATATCCGTTTCTTCACTCCGGGTTCCTTCATACCCCATATTCGTTGATGATTCATGAACCAATTGAAGCCGTTCTCTCTCACGAACCTGAGCCCGGTTAACAGGTTCTGTCTGTATCTGAAATTTCCACAACCAGTTCAGGGTCTTTTCATTAATACGGGTTATGAGTTCTTCAAACATAAGATAAGAATCACGCTTATATTCGGTAAGCGGGTTTTTTTGGCCGTATGCCCTCAGGTGGATACCCTCCTTGAGCATATCCATCTCATAAAGATGATCTTTCCATTCCTCGTCGATTACTCTTAAAACAAAATACCTCTCAAGGACTGACATTCTTTCGCGGCCAATCCGCTGCTCTTTTATATTGTAAATTGCAAGCGCTTCATTCTTTATATATTCTTTAAGATCATCCAGAGAATAATTGTCAAGTTCCTCTCTGATCTTGTTAAAACCAACAAGAACAGTGCCGCCCAGTTCCTGTTCGAGTGAATCGATATCCCATCCTTCCGCGTGCGATCTTGGATCGATATATTTCTCCGTCACGACATCAATATATTCTTCCAGGATATTGATAACCTCGGTATGCATATTTTCTTCCATCAAAGCCGCCCGGCGGCGACTGTAAATCACCTCCCTTTGCTGATTCATAACATCATCATATTCCAAAAGCCGCTTTCTGATGGAAAAATTGCGCATTTCTACTTTTTTCTGAGCTTTTTCGATGGACCGTGTGATCATTTTATGGGTGATGACTTCGCCTTCCTGAGCTCCGAGCCGGTCCATAATTCCGGCAATACGCTCACTACCGAATAGACGCATCAAATCATCTTCCAGGCTGAGAAAGAAAATACTGCTGCCCGGATCTCCCTGACGACCGCAGCGGCCTCGCAACTGACGATCTATACGCCTTGATTCGTGGCGTTCCGTCCCCAGAACATGCAATCCGCCGGGAATTTTCTTACTTGGGTCACCCGCCTGAGCCACTCCCGCTCCCAGCTTAATATCCGTTCCACGGCCTGCCATGTTAGTGGCGATAGTCACCGCACCCGGCTCTCCGGCATGAGTTACTATCTCCGCTTCACGTTTGTTCTGTTTCGCATTTAAAACATTATGCGGAATACCGCGCCTCTTTAACATCCGGCTAAGGGTTTCGGAAACATCTACTGTTATTGTACCGACCAGCACAGGACGCCCAAGTTTATTCATCCGCTCGATTTCATCAATCACAGCATTATACTTCTCCCGGGTAGATCTGTAAATAAGATCGTTATAGTCCATCCGCGCGATTGGTCTGTTTGTGGGAATCACAACCACATCAAGTTTGTATATTTCCCATAACTCCGCCGCTTCGGTTTCCGCGGTACCGGTCATTCCTGCCAGCTTATCATACATTCTGAAATAATTCTGCAGGGTGATCGTCGCCAGCGTCTGGGTTTCTCTCTCAATTTTAACATTTTCCTTAGCTTCAATCGCCTGATGCAATCCGTCGCTGTAACGGCGGCCGGCCAATACGCGTCCCGTGAATTCATCAACAATCAGCACTTTGCCATCGGAGACTACATATTCCTGATCCTTCTCGAACAGGGTATATGCGCGAAGTAGTTGAGAGATGTTTTGCAGTTTTTCACTTCGCTCATTATATACCTGATGAAGCTCTTCCTTTTTTATTAATTTTTCTTCATAGGAAAGTGAATCATCATCATCAATTTTAGCAATTTCTTCACCTAAATCGGGCAGCAAGAACATATCCGGATCACTTGGATTCATGTTCTCACGTCCTTTTTCGGTTATATCAATCGTATTATTTTTTTCTTCAACGACAAAGTACAGATCACCAAAATATTGTTCATCAGAAGCTTTTGTCTGCCCCTTATCCCTTAGATAATCGTTTTCAACACTTTGAACCAGTTTTTTTATGCCGGAATCCTGATACAATTTACGCAAACGCGGATTTTTGGGCATTCCCCGATCGGCAATAAGCAGTTTCATGCCGCCTTCCCGGGTATTCCCGGCATTAACGAGCTCTTCACCATCTTTTATAAGACGGTTGACAAGCCGGTTTTGATTGACGACTAGACGCTCCACAAGCGGTTTCATCTCTTTATATTTATGTGTTGATTCGCTTACAGGCCCGCTGATGATTAAGGGCGTTCTGGCCTCATCAACAAGTACGCTGTCCACCTCATCAACAATCGCGTAATGATGCCCTTTCTCCTGAACAATATCTTCTTTCGTGCCGGCCATATTATCACGCAGATAATCGAAACCGAATTCATTATTTGTACCATACGTAATATCGCAGTTATACGCTTCTTTACGTTGTTCCGGATTCATATCATTCAGAATGACACCTACGGTTAATCCAAGATATTTATAGATTTCACCCATCCATTCAGAGTCACGCTGCGCGAGATAATCATTTACTGTGATCAGATGCGCGCCTTTTCCCTCGAGTGCATTCAGATAAAGCGGAAGTGTCGCCACCAGTGTTTTACCCTCTCCCGTGGCCATTTCAGCAATTCTACCCTGATGAAGCACAATCCCGCCGACTAATTGTACATCATACGGAACCATATCCCATGTGATCTCATTCCCAGCGACTCTCCATTTTTGTCCCAGTAATCGCTTACAGGCCATTCTTACTGTGGCAAAAGCTTCAGGTAAAATATCATCTAGCGTTTCACCCTTCGTCAGACGTTCCCTAAATTCAGAAGTTTTGGCTTTTAATTCATCTTCAGTCAGTGACTCAAACTGATTAAAGAATACATTGATTTGCTCAACCAGGGGTTGAATTTTTTTTACATCCCGTTCGTGTTTCGATCCAAAAACAGATTTCACCAGTTTCGATATCATAATTTCCTCTTAAT
>JBFXGD010000033.1:0-27409 GCA_050178385.1 Calditrichaceae bacterium | reverse complement strand
CAATACAATCCTGCACATGATCCGTATTCTAAAACTCGGGAATAAATTTACTGAATCCCTGGATAAGGTACCCTTTCTGAGAAAATTCCGCACTACAATGGATTTTTTCTCGACAAAGAGTACCGGCATCGCTGAGGCAAATGAACTTGGCAATTTACAATGGATTTCCACGGATGATATATTGGGTGGCCAGGCGGACAATTGGGATGATCCCGGGATTTCAGAAGACACTCTGGCATTTCTGCAATACACTTCCGGATCTACAGGCATCCCAAAAGGGGTCATGCTGTCTCATAAAAATCTTCTTGACAATTCCGCCCAGATTTATGAGGGCTTTGGTTATTCAAAAAATTCACATGGAGTCATCTGGCTGCCTATTTATCATGACATGGGTCTGATAGGAGGTATTCTTCAACCGCTCTTCGGCAATGCGCCCGTCACATTGATTTCGCCCATACATTTTCTTCAACAGCCCATTCGCTGGCTGCAGGCGATTTCAAAGATTAAAGATAAATCAATCATTAGCGGCGGGCCGAATTTCGCGTATGATTTATGTGTCAAAAAAATAACTCCCGAACAATTGATGGGGCTGGATCTTAGCCATTGGGATGTCGCGTTTACGGGCGCTGAGCCGGTCCGGCAGCAAACGATTGAACGTTTTACAGAGACATTTAAAATCGCGGGATTCAGAAAAGACAGCTTTCTTCCCTGTTATGGGCTTGCAGAGGCAACCCTCTTCGTAACCGGTAACGCGTTTAAAACTGAACCTGTCGTCACCATTCTTGATAAAAATGGCCTGGGCGCAAACAAAGTAATTCTGACAGAGAAAGAATCACCGGATGCTATGCCCCTGGTCAGCTGCGGCATGACACCTTCCGGTCAAAAAATCGCGATTGTCAATCCCGAATCATTTGATGTATGCGGTGATATGCAGATCGGTGAAATCTGGATAAAAGGCGTGAATGTGGCGCAGGGATACTGGAATCGCTCTGAAGAGACAGAAAAAACGTTCCATGCCCATATCTCCGGTTCGGGAGAAGGCCCGTTTCTAAGAACAGGAGATCTTGGTTTTCTCGATAAGGGCAATTTATATGTAACAGGCAGAGTTAAGGATCTGATCATTATCAGGGGGAGAAACTATTATCCGCAGGATATTGAATATCTTATAGAAAACAGCCATCCCGAGATCCGACCCGGATGTTCCGCTGCTTTTTCAATCGATGTGGACAGTTCCGAGCGCCTTATTGTTGTGGTTGAAGTTCGTCACACAAAAAATATAAACGTCAAACAAATTACCGATGCCATTCGTCTGATCATTAATGAGACTTTTGACATTCAGACGCATTCAATCGCGCTCATCAAACCAAGAACCATTCCAAAAACATCAAGCGGTAAAATACAGAGACACGCCTGCAAAAATGAATATGAAAACGGGCTTTTAAAGCTCGTCACAAAATCTGTTGAAACCGAACCACACAAAAATGCCGAAGATATTCGGGATATAGAACATGCTTCCGGTCACTCTTTGCAAAAAAGTGAAAATGCCCTCCGGATAGAAGAATGGCTTACGACGCGTCTGGCCGAAGCGTTGGAGATAAATACCGCGGAAATCGATCCGTCAAAACCTTTTGCCGGTTACGGTCTGGATTCCGCTCAGGCGGTCGGTCTGGTGGGCGATCTTGAAGTATGGTTAAAACGCTCCCTCTCCCCTACACTGATCTGGGATTACCCCGATATTGGATCGCTAGCCGCCTATCTCGCCAGTGAAGGTGAAATCCCGATTTTCCTCCATCGAAAGAAAAAGCCGGCAGAGATAAAAAATGAACCCATCGCTGTGATCGGTTATGGTTTAAGAATGCCGGGCGCGAATAATCCTGAAGAATTCTGGAAAATTCTTAAAGAAGGGATTGATGCCATTACCGAAATTCCGGCAGACCGTTGGCCGGCTGATGATTATTATGATCCGAATCCCGGCACACCGGGAAAAATGATCACAAAATATGGCGGATTTATCAGCGGAGTAGATCAGTTTGACGCGCATTTTTTTGGGATATCTCCTAAAGAAGCCATTCATATGGACCCACAGCAAAGGTTGTTGCTTGAAACCACATGGGAAGCCTTTGAATCCGCGGGTATAAACGCTGATTTAATTGCCGGAAGCAATACAGGTGTTTATATCGGCATAAGCACCAACGACTATTCAAGGCTTAACAACAAAAATCTTAACGACATCAGCAGTTATTCGGGTACGGGAAACGCTCTGAGTCTCGCAGCCAATCGTATCTCATATACATTTGACCTTAGAGGCCCCAGCCTCTCTGTTGATACGGCCTGCTCATCTTCTCTGACGGCCATCCACAATGCCTGCAGGAACCTGAGACAAGGCGATTCAGGTATGTTCATTGCGGGAGGTGTCAATCTCATCCTCTCTCCCGAAGTATCCGTCACCTTATCACAAGCGCGAATGCTCTCCGCGTCGGGCCGCTGCAGGTCATTTGATGAAAGCGCTGACGGATATGTGCGGGGTGAAGGATGCGGGGTTGTTTTATTAAAAAGGCTATCCGATGCCATTCGCGATCATGATCCAATTCACGCCATAATCAGGGGATCCGCGGTTAACCAGGATGGCCGGAGCAACGGTATCACCGCTCCAAAAGGTCTTGCCCAGCAGGAAGTGCTGCAGCTCGCGCTCGAGGACGCGGGAGTTTTGCCAAATGATATTGATTATCTGGAGTCTCACTCTACGGGTACCGCCTATGGCGATCCCATTGAGATAGAGGCGATAAAGAAGGTGTTGACGGTTGAACGTGATTCATCCAACCCCCTGATCGTGGGATCGGTTAAGACAAATATCGGACATCTTGAAGCCGCTTCGGGAATCTCAGGTTTTCTTAAAACAATTTTGGCTCTGAATAACGGTTATATTCCAAAACACCTTCATCTGAACAATTTAAATCCACAGATCAAATCAGGTGAAAACCCGATAACTTTTACCATCAGCGGCCGGCAATGGCCCATGAATAATGCCAAAAGACTTGCGGGGGTTAGTTCCTTCGGTATCGGCGGTACCAATGCCCACGTTATTATTGAAAAAGCTCCGGAGACATTATCCGATCCTTCTGAACACAAATATCATCTGCTCACTCTTTCAGCAAAAAGCATGACAGCTCTTGATAAAATTTCGTCTAATCTCGCTGTATTCCTCATAAAATATCCGGATACAAATTTGTCCGACTTTGATTATACATTAAACACCGGAAGAAAACCTTTTAATCACCGAAGAATAATTGTGTATCGGACCTATCAGGAACTGCTGGATGCGTTGAATAATAATGGCGCTGAAAATATCCCCACCGTCTCTCATAAAAGAATCCCGGTTCAGACGGGAATAGCCTTTTTATTTGAAGGAAGAACATTTGCAGGCGGCGGATTGTCAGAAAAATTATATGAAGACATCCCCGAATTCAGAAAATATGTGGATCACTGCTGTGAATTATTGAAGGACAAATCGGATTTACCGATTTCGGATCTTCTGTTTAACAAAATTGACATACAGAGCAAATCTGAAGTAAAACTTGAACAAGAATCAATTTCTTATCTAATATCATTTATCACTCAGTATGCTTTCGCGCGTCTGTTGATTGACTTCGGCATCATGCCCGAGATGATGGCAGGAACTGATTCCGGTGAATATCTATGCGCCCATCTTGCCGGCGTCATTGCTCTTGAAGACAGCATGAATCTGGTCATAAGACACGCTGAAACTTCAATTGTCAGGAACGTGGCGGATGAGATTCCGTCAGATTTATCAGGCAGTCTCAAAGATTTTATCTCCAGCATCACTTTAAAAAAACCTTCAATCAGATATATTTCTTCTGTCAGCGGAGATTTTATTACACCTGATAAGGCAACAGATCCTGAATATTATCTCAAGCTGCTTACAGAGTCCGTCCAACCAAGCGATATCCTGAGATCTTTATCAGATCAACCGCAGGAACCAAATATCGTCAGTTTTGCCGTTAATTTTCCAGAGACGCGGCCTTCCGGACTAAAAAACAGGATGCTGTCAATTATAACCGAAGCCGAAAATGAAGAATCCACGACTTTATCCATCTACCGGCTCATCGGACAAATCTGGCTGGCCGGAAAAGAAATCAACTGGGGCGCGTTTTACCGTAATGAGCTTAGAAACAAGATATCACTGCCCACATATCCATTCGAAAGACAACGTTATTGGATCGAACAACAGGCATCACCAGCCACAAATGATTCCAATGGAAAAAGTCTTACCGATACATCAGGCCGGTTCTATATTCCCGTTTGGAAACAGAGCGATCTTCCGGTCAGAAAAATCCGGCTGATTTCAGCATTTAAAGATAGCGTTTGTCTGATCTTCGGGCATCATGATCCTTTAACAAAACAACTTACTGATCAACTCCGTGAGTACACCGCAAACGTTATCACAGTTCATGATGGTAATAATTTTGAAGTGGCTGATAAAAACTCCATTTTTATGAACCTGTCATTCGAAGATGATCACCGGCAACTGTTCAATTATTTGTCTGACAATAACCTCAATCCCGGTTTCATTTTATACAGCATGAGCCGTCCCGGGATTGTATCAGACAAGCAAAACAAGGAGTTTTTGAGTGGAGATGACCACATCAAGGGCCTTGTTTATCTGTCAAGGGTATTAAAAACGATGGGTTTTTCAGAATTACCGCGTATTGGAGTCATTACACAGGGAATGTTTGACGTCACCGGTTCTGAAATAATTGATGCCGCTCAAGCGGCTCTCGCCGGGTTAAGTGTTACTTTACCTGAAGATAACCCGGGCATCAGTCTTCGCCTGATTGATCTTGATCATGTTGAATACAGTAACGGATTCACTCGAAAATATTCAGAGCAAATTCTCAGCGAATTTTCCGGGCAAAATTCAGACCGGTTTATCGCTTACCGGGGCCATCACCGCTGGACCAGGCATAATGATGCGATTCAGCTGGATGTTCCGGATAAAAAAGAATTGTTATTGCGCGAGGATGCAACTTATTTGATCTCGGGGAGATTTGATAAATCGGCGCTTTTACTTGCCGAAGAACTTAGTAAATCAGCGAAAATAAAGCTGATCTTACTCACAGATTCTTTTCCCGCCAAAGAAAACTGGGATTTATGGCTGGAATCTCATGACAGCAAAAATGAGATCAGTCTGCATATCAGACAGATCAGAAAAATTGAAAAAAGAGTCAACAGAGTTAAAATTTTCACCGGGAATCTATACAATTTCAAAGACTATGACGCCGGTATTAAAAGTATGGGTCCGATTCGCGGATTCATCTTCGCGGACATTGATTCTGATTCCGCGCTATTGGATTTTATTTCGAATGGCAACCCTGAAAACATAACCAATCCTATCAAAAATCTGGATGCAAGCTTTAAAAAACTCACGAAACTGACAGTAGAAAATGGGTCAGATTTTTGTATTTTACACTCATCCCTGTCTACTCTTAATGTAAAATCCGGGTTTGCGGCATATTCGGCGATGGCTCATTATATTGACAATTTTTCCAGCCTTGAAAACCGTAAAGGTCAAACTCAATGGATAAGCGTCAACTGGGACAGCCGGCTAATCCGTAGCTCTGAGACAAAATCAGGAAGCGGCCTAAATAGCGATATCGCTGCGGACGCCATCATGAGAATTCTTGCTCTTCGTGGAATAAGCCGGATTGCCGTTTCAGCCGAAGTCCCCGAATCAAAATTGATTCAAAAATCTGAGCGAAAATCCGGGAATTTAAACTATTCGAGACCCGAACTGCCAACGAATTATATTCCGCCAAAAACAGAACTGGAAGAACAGATCGTCTCTTCCTGGCAAAATTTATTGGGCATCTACCCCATCGGCGTGCGCGATGATTTTTTTGATCTGGGCGGTAACTCACTTCTCGGAACCCAGCTTATCGCGCAGGTGCGTGAAAAATTCCATGTTGAATTACCCTTTCAGAGTTTATTCACTGACCCTACCATTTCAGGGATTGCAGAAATAATTGACCGTGAAAAAAATAAGGCTACACATAAAATCGATAAAATGGCAAGCGTACTCGCTCAAATTGAAAAAATTTCTGACCAGCAAGCTGCGGATATGCTGAAGGCAAGAAAAAATGATTGATATTAAATCTTTTAATGAAAGATCAGGAAGGAATTGTGAATGAGCAGTCTCTTTGACCAAATTTCCGCATTATCACCGGAAAAAAGAGAACTCTTCGAATTAATGCTGATTGATGAAGGAATCGATCTTTCAGAAATCGCCATATTGCCTCAAAAGCCGAAAGATAACCATATCCCCGTTTCATTCGCCCAGCAAAGACTTTGGTTTCTGGATCAGCTTGAACCGGGAAATTCCTTGTACAGTATTCCCGCAGCGGTGAAAATTAAGGGAAATTTTAACAAAGAGGCATTTAACAAAAGCATAAACACGATTATAAAAAGGCACTCTGTTCTAAGAACTGCCTTTATCGCGATTGATGGATCGCCCGCTCAGGTAATTTCAGCGGAAATGGATATTAAAATCCCCGAAGTTGATCTGTCCGGACTCGATAAACAAGAACTCGATTCCCAACTAAATGAGATCATTATATCCCAAACGGAAAAACCCTTTGACCTCCAGACCACGCCGCTGATCCGCGCGTCATTTCTAAATCTAAGCAAGGATGAAACGATTGTGGTTTTAACGATTCATCATATCGTTTCCGACGGCTGGTCCATGGGTGTGATCATTAGTGAAATCAAAGAATTATATCCGGCCTATTGTCTGAACAAATCTATAACATTGCCGGAATTGCCCGTTCAATATGCTGATTACGCGATCTGGCAGCGAAAATGGTTCAGGGGAAACGTGCTTGACAAGCAAATCACCTACTGGAAAAATCAGCTAAAAGACATTCCTCCATTAATTGAAATACCAACAGACCGCCCCAGACCGGCTTCGCGCACATACCGGGGTGATCATATTATTTTCAACATCGAAAAAGAAAAAGTGCAAAAACTTGAAGATTTCAGTCTGAAACAGGATGCCACAATGTTTATGACCATCCTTTCGGTGTTTCAGGTACTGCTTCACAGATATACCGGTCAAAACGATATCTGTGTCGGTTCACCTATCGCGAACAGAAACCGGGCCGAAGTTGCAGGACTTATAGGTTTTTTTGTAAATACGCTGGTTATGCGCGGTGACCTTTCCGGGAACCCGGCATTTTCATTTTTCCTTGAGAGAATGAAAAAAACAATTCTTGACGCTTATGCTAATCAGGATTTACCGTTTGAAATGATGGTGGAGGCGGTTAATCCAAACCGAGCGCTGAATCATTCGCCTCTGTTTCAGGTAATGTTTGTTTACAACAACACCACCGAGAACGCCATAACACTGCCAGATCTGGAAATTTCATTGATTGATATAGAAAGCAGAACTTCCAAATTTGACATTATCATGAATCTGACTGAAACAGAAAACATTCTGCAGGGAAAGCTGGAATATAATACCGATCTTTTTAACCGAGACACCATGGAACGGCTTATCGGTCATTTTAAAGTTCTTATTGACTCGATAATTATCAGTCCCCTTTCAAAGATATCCGATCTTCGCATGCTGACCGGCGAAGAGTTTACGCATATTACAACCATTCTCAACAAACCGGAATCATGGTATGACTGCGGAAAATTTGTTCATAAATTATTTGAAGAGCAGGTTGAGAAATCCCCTTCCGCTGTCGCGCTGGTTGCGGATAAAAAAGAGCTGAGTTTTGAAGAACTGAACACACGTTCAAACCGTTTAGCGCGCTATCTGATACGAAACGATGTACTTCCCGGCACTTTTGTAGGTTTATCAGTCAACCGCGTTCCTGAATTGATCATCGGAATATTGGGAATCTTAAAAGCCGGCGGCACTTATCTTCCTCTCGATCCGGGCTATCCCGAAGAGAGAATTCGTTTTATGCTTGAAGACTCAGCGGCGAAATTTGTGCTGACTCAGGAGCAAATCGCTAAAAATTTCCCGTCTTCCAACGCGGAGCTAATCTGTCTCGACACACTTTGGCCTGAAATAAGCCAGGAGAACGACGGGAATCCCGATATTAAAGTGACAAACGACCCGCCAGCATATATTATATACACATCAGGATCGACCGGAACTCCAAAAGGCGTCCTTATATCTCATCAGGCCATAGCGAATCATTGCTGTGACATGATAGACCATTATGAAATCAAGCCGGATGACCACATACTCCAGTTTGCTTCATTTAATTTTGACGCGTCGGTGGAGCAGATTCTGCCAACATTGATCAGCGGAGCAAGACTTGTCCTGAGAGATGACGAAATCTGGCCGACTATTGATTTTCATAAGAAGATCGAGAAATTTGATCTAAGCGTCATCAATCTGCCGACAGCATACTGGCAACAGCTGGCGCTGGACTGGTCTTCCCATCCGGAATGGCTTCCAAAGAACCGATTACGGCTGGTGATTATCGGCGGTGACCGCATGTCAGGCGATACTTTAGAATTATGGCGAAAGACTTCGTTAAGCGATATACGGCTGCTTAATGCATACGGCCCCACGGAAACTACGATAACCGCATCAACTTATGAAATCCCGCGGGACTTCAGGGGTACCAACATTTCTATTGGCCGACCCAGGGCAAACAGAGAATTTTATATCCTGGATAGTAATCTTTATCCTGTACCGGTCGGTATCCCCGGGGAATTGCATATCGGAGGCAGCGCTCTGGCCGTGGGCTACCTGAATCAGCATGAACTGACGGCTGAAAAATTTATCAAAAATCCTTTCGGCAAAGAGAACGGTAGTCTTCTTTATAAAACAGGTGATCTTGCAAGATATCTATCTGACGGAAATATCGAATTTTTAGGCCGCGTGGATAATCAGGTTAAAATAAGAGCATTTCGCATAGAACTCGGTGAAATTGAAGCCGCCCTCAATCAGTGTAGCGGCGTATCCCGCAGCATTGTAACCGCCAGAGAAGACTCTCCAGGCACTAAAAGACTAATCGCCTACTATATCACAGAAAGAAATCAGGACCTGCCGGTCACAGAACTTCGTGGCGCAATTCATAAGCGTCTGCCTGATTATATGATCCCGTCGGCCTTTATAAGGGTAGATCAGTTTCCTTTATCACCTGCCGGTAAGATTGACCGCGGCGCGCTTCCGGTCCCGGAAAATCTGCGCCCGGACCTGGAATCTGCATTTGTAATACCCCGGACACCGACCGAGAAAAAGATAGCGGCAATAGCCGGTCAATTGTTAAAAATTGATAAAATAGGAGTTTATGACAATTTTTTCGAGCTGGGTGGACATTCCATGCTCGCAACACAATTCATTTCACGATTACGTGAGTCTTTTAATGTGGAAATTCCATTACGGTCTGTATTTGAAAATCCTACAGTCGATGGTATGATGCGGGTTATTACAGAATCACAATCTCTAGGTGAAGATCAAGAAGAACTGGAAAACATACTGTCTGAACTGGAAGGTTTGTCAGAAGAAGAAGTTCAGAAAATCATCAATTCCGGAGAATAAATCGATTTAAATTTTATACCGAAGGAATAGACCTTGTCTAATATATCCAAGCGTCTCGAGGATCTTTCTCCTGAGAAACTGGAAATTCTCAGAAGAAAACTTCAGAGCGGTAATAAACATATTAATCACCAGGATACCATACCAAGAAGAAGCAATCTTTCCGTATATCCAATTTCATTTGCTCAAAAACGGTTATGGTTTCTTGATCAACTATCCCCTTTAAATCCGTTCTATAATATCCCCGCCGCTCTGAGGCTTGAAGGCCCATTGAATGTAAAGGCGCTGAAATCGGGAATTAACCGGATTCTCAGGCGGCATGAAATACTTCGGTCATATTTTATCACCGAAAACGGAAATCCCGTCCAAAAAATTGAAACATCTCTTACAATAATTCCCGATACTACGGACCTGAGAGATATGTCCGCGAAAGATCAGGATAAAAAAGTCATTGAACTCGCGAAATCGGAAGCGCGGACCGCCTTTTCCCTTTCCAAACCGCCCTTACTAAGAATCAGGCTGATACAACTTAAACCGGACGAGCATATCTTGCTGATTACACTTCATCATATTATTGCTGACGGATGGTCTCTCGGCGTGTTTTTGAGAGAGCTATCCGCTTTATATGATTCTGAAATCTCCGGCATTGAAGCCGACCTGCCCGATTTGGCTGTCGATTACGCGGACTATGCCGCCTGGCAGGAATCCGGTCTGAATTCTGATAAAATAAAAAAACAGCTTGAGTTCTGGAATGATCAGCTTTCGGGAATGCCCCATTTTCTTGAAATACCGGCCGATTATCAACGGACGACAATTCAGTCATTTAGCGGGCACCATCATCATTTTAACATTCCGGCTGATTTGACAATTAAACTCAGAGCTTTAAGCGGAGGTGAATCATCAACCCTGTTTATTACGATGATGGCCGCTTTTCAAACTCTGCTCTATCGCTATTCCGGTCAACGGGACTTTGGTGTGGGTATTCCAATCGCAAACAGAAATCGCAAAGAAACCGAAAATCTTATAGGATTTTTTGTCAACACCCTGGTATTACGTGCTGATTTCCATGATAATCCATCTTTCAGTGATTTAATCAACCGCGTTAAATCAAGGGCTATCGACGCATACGATAATCAGGATTTACCCTTTGAGAAATTAGTTGAAACCATGCTACCCGAAAGAGATCTCAGCTATAATCCGCTTTTTCAGGTGATGTTTCAGCTTGAGGGAGATCCCCTTGCCGAAATGCGGTTCGCAAATCTAAAACTGAGCAGAATTGATTTCGAAACCGGTGCGGCAAAATTTGATCTTTTGATGATGCTCGAGGAAAAAGACGATTATCTGCTGGGAAATTTAGAATATAATTGCGGTCTTTTCAAATCAGAGACCATCGAAAGGATGGTTAGCCATTATATTGAATTGCTCATGAATATCGTCAAATCCCCCCATGCGCCTGTCAGCACTCTGAATATGATTACAGATGCGGAGAAAGATGAAATATTATTGAAATGCAACAGCGGGACGCTTGATTTTTCTACAGAAAGTAATATTCCGAAAAAATTTGAAGAACAGGTACAGCGCTCCCCCGGTTCCATTGCCATTTATTATAAAAACGAAAAAATTTCCTATTTTGAATTAAACCGTAAGGCCAATCAGCTTGCGCATTATCTGATCAACCGCGGAACAGCGGCAGAATCCATCATCGGTATTCTTATGGACCGTTCTGTTGACATGATTGTCAGTATGATGGCTGTCTGGAAAGCCGGGGGCGCTTATCTGCCTTTAGACGCTTCATACCCCGCTGACCGTATTTCTTATATTCTGAATGATGCCAATGTTTCAATTCTGATTACTCACAATTCCATTGACAAAAATCTATTCCCGGAAGATCTCCCTGTTTTATCTCTCGATGAAAAGTGGGATATTTTTGCGGAGGAGAATGATACCAATCCGGTTTTGACAATTGATTCTTCCAATCTGGCATATCTTATTTACACATCAGGTTCCACCGGCAGGCCAAAAGGGGCCATGATCCAACACCGGTCAGCGCTGAATCTCGCGGCAAACCTTTTTGAGACGGTCTATGCCAGCTTTGACGGTGAAAGCCTAAGAGTAAGCCTGAATGCTCCGATCGCCTTTGACGCATCAATTCAGCAAATTCTGACGCTTACCTTCGGACATTCCATTTTTATCATTCCACAGGACATCCGCGCCGATGGCGAAAGACTGGTTTCTTTTATCAAAAAAAACAGACTGGATGTTTTGGACTGTGTTCCTTCTCAGTTAAAACTGCTCATTCTTTCCGGGCTTTTCGATGGTTCGGGATGGAAGCCGTTGGCGGTTCTGCCCGGTGGTGAGGCGATTGATGAAAACACCTGGCAAAAACTCCATCAATTCCGTGACACAAAATTTTATAATATGTACGGTCCGACGGAATGTACCGTGGATTCCACCATGTTTCCTGTCGTTCCGACGTCCGAAAAACCCACAATCGGACGGCCGGTAGCCAACGCGAAATTTTATATTCTCGATTCATGGATGAATTCGGTACCTACGGGCATCCCGGGAGAATTGTTTATCGGTGGTGAAGGCGTCGGACGCGGGTATTATAAGAAAGCCGCGCTAACGGCTGAAAAATTTATTCCCGATCCTTTTTCGAAAAACGCCGGTTCCCGAATGTACAGAACAGGTGACCGGGTACGGCTTCTGAATGATGGAACGGTGGAGTTTCTTGGACGCCTTGATCATCAGGTAAAAGTCAGAGGCTTCAGGATAGAACTTGGAGAGATTGAATATAATCTGAGAATTCATCCTGATATCCAAGAAGCGGTAGTCATCACTTCAACCGGAGGCAATCTGACTGGTTATTTTATCCCAAAAAAGGATAAAAATCCGTCTCCGGAGGCGCTGAGAGACTTTTTACTGCAAAGTCTTCCCGATTATATGGTACCATCAGTTCTGATGAAGCTGGATAAATTTCCCCTGACGCCAAACGGAAAAATTGACCGGAATGCTCTTCCGGATCCCTATCATACTTACACAGATTCTGCAGAAAATATACCACCGCAAAATTCACTGGAAAAGTATCTTTTCGCTGCCTGGGAACAAGTATTGGAAAGAACTCCTGCCGGTATTCATCAAAACTTTTTTGAGTTCGGCGGTAATTCACTTCAGGCCGCGGTTCTGATAAACAGAATTCAGGAAGAACTTCATGAGTCTTTATCAGTCCGGACTGCTTTCCTCTACCCCACAATCCATCAATATGCGGCATATTTAAGCCGTCAATTTGAAAAAACAACCGAACGATTATTCGGCATAGAGATAAATTCATTCTATACAAGTAATTCAGAGAATGACAGGCCTGTAGATCAAAGTGAAAAATATTCGGTCATCCGGCCAGCCTCCAAAAAAAGTACTCCGGTACTTTCTTTCGCTCAGGAACGACTCTGGTTTATTGATCAGTTTGAACCGGGTAATCATAACTATAACATCGCGGCCGCAATCAGGCTTACGGGAAAACTTGATAAACGGACACTTCTAAAGAGTATTCGGATCACCGCGAGCCGGCATGATATTCTCAGATCCGCGTTTCAGACGATCGACGGCATAGCCCATCTGCGGGTTCATGATCAGATTAATATCGAACTTCCGGAAACCGATCTTTCAACCAATCCGGAAAAAGAAAAAATTGCCTTTGAAATCCTTGAAACAGAAGCACAGTTTTCATTCGATTTGTCCGTCGTACCGCTGTTCAGAACGAAACTTATTAAACTGAGAGAAGATCAGCATATATTTTTCTGGAATATGCACCATATCATTTCTGACGGATGGTCGATGGAGGTGCTAATGAAGGAAATAAATGCGCTGTATAACGCCTACCTTAAGAATGAATCTCCCGAACTGCCCGAACTTGATATTCAATATTCCGATTTTGCGGTATGGCAAAAAGAATGGATGTCAAAAGATCGTATCAAGCTGGAAATCAATTTTTGGAAGGAACAGCTTCACGGCGCTTCCACACTGCTGGAATTGCCCGCGGACCGTTCACGGAAGGCGGTGCAGTCTTTCAGAGGTAACGTTATTCATTTCAGTTTACCCATGGAACTGAGTGATAAAATTCGTTTGTTCAGCAGAAAGACGGAAGCGACACCTTTCATGATTCTTCTCTCTGTTTTTCAGGTAATTTTACACCGATATTCCGGACAAAATACTATTCTTGTCGGTACCCCGGTCGCAAACAGGAACCATCGGGAAATTGAAAATTTAATCGGCTTCTTTGTCAATACCCTTATTCTTCGGGGAGATTTTGCTGATAATCCGACTTTCACTGAATACCTGAACCGGATAAAACAAACAACACTAAATGTGCTAGCCCATCAGGATATCCCATTTGAAAAGATTGTTGACGGTCTGGAAATTGAGCGAAGCCTCAGCCATTCACCGATTTTTCAGGTCATGTTTGCCTACCAGCAGCAATCAGTTCAGTCCCTGAACCTGAGAGATCTTAATATTGAGCCGATTGAGATCAATACGAGGACATCAAAATTCGATCTTACCCTAAACATCACCGACAACAATGGGCATCTTGACTGCGGCTGGGAATATTGCACCGATTTATTTGATGAAACCACCATCAGCAGAATGCATAATCATTTTATAAATGTATTAACAGCTGTTATTGATCAGCCTGAGAGAAAGATTTCCACCTATCCCCTGCTTTCCGCGGCTGATTATGAAAAAATTATCCATCGCTGGAATAACCTTCCAGGCGACTATCCCCGTGATGTCACGATTCACAATTATTTTGAGCTGCAAGCTGAAAAAACGCCTGATACAACAGCTCTGGTTTTTGAAGATTCGTGTCTGACTTATAGGGAAGTGAATGAGCGGGCCAATCAGATCGCGAATCATCTGATCAAAAAAGGCGCCGGACCCGAACAATTTATCGGTCTTTCGGTTCAGCGTTCGATTGAAATGGTAACAGGGATTTTGGGAATTCTGAAATCCGGAGCGGCTTATGTGCCTCTTGATCCGTATTATCCACGAGAAAGACTTGCATTTGCCATCGAGGACTGCTGTATAAAATATATTCTGACCCAGGATCGTTTTTTGAACGGCTTTCCGGGGACGGGAACTGAATTAATAAGTTTTGAAAGTAATTCGAAAGATTTTGCCACTGAAAGTACGGCAAATCCGAAAACGGATGTCTGTGAACTCAATCTTGCTTATGTTATTTTTACATCGGGATCAACCGGACGTCCAAAAGGCGTTCCTATTCAGCATCGAAGTGTAATAAATCTCGCATTGGCTTATCAGAAAAAATTTAATATTCACAAAGACCGGCGGGTTATTCAGTTCTTTTCATACAGTTTTGATGGATCGGTTGCCGACATTTTTACGGCGCTCACATCGGGAGCGACCCTTTATCTTACAAGCCAGGACTCGATGCTGCCCGGAGAAGGTTTTGTAAAGCTGATGAAAAAGAGCCGCATAACCAATGCCGTCCTTCCGCCGTCCGTTCTATCGGTAGTCGATAGCACGCAATTTTCGGATCTTGATACCCTGGCGTCCGGAGGAGATGTATGCACAAGAGAAATCGTGGACCGCTGGTCATCAGGGCGCAATTTCTATAATGCCTATGGTCCGACAGAAACAACCGTAGCCGCATCCTGGTATTTGACAGAAAAAATGCCCGCGGACCGAACTAATATCCCCATAGGGCGTCCACTTCCAAATTACAGAATTTATATTCTGGACAAAGAGTTGAAACCCGTACCCGAAGGAATTCCAGGAGAGATGCATATCGGAGGTGAAGGGCTGGCACGAGGTTATCTGAAAAAACCCGATTTGACAGCGGGAAAATTCATACCCGATCCTTTCAACCCTGATGCAGGCAGCCGTATGTATAAAAGCGGTGATCTTACAAGGTTTCTTCCCGACGGAAACATAGAATTTCTTGGGCGAATCGATAATCAGGTCAAGATCCGCGGATACAGGATTGAACTTGGCGAAATAGAGTCTGCCCTACTTTTTCATGATGAAGTTGAAGAAGCGATCGTCATGAGCAAAGAGGTAGCCGGAAACAAACAATTGATTGCATATATTGTTCCGGCTCGGCGTGATAAGGTTAACGCCGAACAGCTAAGAACTCATCTTAAATCAACAATGCCTGATTATATGATACCTTCCGCTTTTATGTTTCTGGACAGAATGCCGGTGGCCGCGACTGGAAAAGTGGACCGCAAAGCCCTGCCTGAACCTGAAATCAAACGCTCTGATCTAAAGACAGGTTACACAGCCCCCGGTAGCAGGAACGAAGAAATCCTTGTAAATATCTGGCAGGAATTATTGGGTATTGATAAAATAGGGGTTAAAGACAACTTTTTTGAACTCGGCGGCGATTCAATTCTCAGTATTCAGGCAATCGCCAGAGCAAAAAATGCCGGTCTGATCCTTTCACCCAAGCAGCTTTTTGAGAACCCGACCATCGAATTTCTGGCATCCGTATCGGAAACAAAAAAGGAAATCATCACAGAGCAGGGACTTGTAACTGGAACAGCTGAATTATCACCGATTCAGAAGTGGTTTTTTGAGCAGGATTTTTCTGAAAATCATCATTGGAATCAATCGGTGCTTCTTATTGTAAAAGACAGCCTGAATACGGAATACCTGAATGAGATATTCGGAGAACTTATCAGACATCATGACGCTCTGAGACTAAAAATTGCCACTGGGAAAAGCAAATTTCTCCAAAAATATTCCGATATACCAAAGAATATCCCGTTCTCGGTCATTGATTTAACAAATCTACCCGCTGATCTTCAAACCGGACGTCTTGCGGATGAGTGCCATAAATTGCAGGGAGATCATAATCTTTCCACCGGTCCGTTGATAAGAGCTGCCTATTTTAAGATGGATCCTTCCCATTCCGACAGATTATTCATTACAATCCATCAACTGGCTGTTGACGGCAAATCCTGGAGAATTTTACTGGAAGATCTGGATTCTGCATATAAACTGCGTCAATCGGGGCGGACTATTGAACTTCCGACAAAAACAACTCCATATAAAATCTGGACAGAAAGCCTGAAAAAATTCGCGAATGCTCAGATTATAAAGCAGGAAACTCCATACTGGCAAAATCAGTTATCGGGTGAGAAACAAAGAGTGCCTGTTGATTTCCCTGACGGAAAAAACAGTGAATCGTCAACCAAAAGGCTGAGTTTAGTACTGGAAGCGCAACAAACTCAAAAACTTCTAAAATCCGTACCATCTTTGTACAATACCCAGATACATGAAAATCTGCTCACGGCGATATTCCGGGCGTACGCTAAATGGACCGGAAAACATCATTTATTTGTTCAGCTCGAAGGTCACGGCCGGGAAGATCTTTTTGATGATGTCGATCTGTCACGAACAGTCGGGTGGTTTACATCAGCATATCCGCTGTCTTTGAGCATGAATGGAACGGTTCACATTCAGGATACGCTGAAAACGGTAAAAGAGCAGATGAGAATGATTCCGAACCGCGGCATAGGATTCGGATTACTCCGCTATTTATGTGATGACATGACCATCAGGAAGCAATTAAAATCGGCCCCTGTTCCCGATATATCCTTCAATTATCTCGGTCAGTTCGGTTTACAGGATTCCGGACATCTCTTCAATGGAATAGATCCGAATACAGGCGCCGAACGTTCCCCAAAGGCCAAAAGAACACATCTGCTCGATATCAGTGGTACGATTGTAAACAAGAGTCTTAATATTTCTGTTGATTACAGCAGCGATTTAATAAAGGATGAGACGATCAGACTGTTTTTAAACAATATCATGGATGAGCTTCAGCAGTTAATTGACCATTGTGAAAAAACCGCTGCCGGGGACTATACACCGTCAGACTTTCTTGATGTCAATTTGGATCAGGAGGAGATTGATAAGATGTTGTCCGAATTAAATGATAACCTGGAAGAATAAATGGATAAAAATATAGAGTCCGTATACTCGCTTTCCCCCATGCAGCAGGGAATGATTTTTCACAGCATATTCTCTGCGGAAAGCAGTGTATATTTTGAACAAACAACTTTTAATATTTCCGGTGAATTCAATACCGAAGCGTTCAAAAAATCGGTTGAAGAAGCCGTACAGCGTAATCCTATATTACGAACATCCTTTGTTTACAAGAAGATTGAAAAAATGCTCCAGGTTGTTCATAAATCGGTTGAAGTTCCAATAGAAGAGCTCGATTGGATAGATTTTTCCGAGAATCAGATTCATGAAAAATTGTCTTACTATCTAAAAAATGACCGGGCAAAGGGATTCAATCTGTCAAAAGCTCCTTTGCTGCGTTTGGCGGTCATCAGGATCGGAAGGCAGGTCTGGCAGATAGTTTGGAGTAATCATCATAGTCTTATCGACGGCTGGTCTCTTCCATTACTGTTTAAAGAAATATTCACTCTGTATGAATCATTTGTCGCAAACAGGGATATCCGTCTTGAAAAAACGCGTCCTTACCGGGATTACATCAACTGGATTAATCAGCAGGATGTCCGAACCGCGGAAGAATATTGGAAGGAAAAGCTGAGTGATGTTACGGCGCCGACTCCATTAACCGTCGATCTTCCTGCCGGCGGGCATGCTAAAACCGGTGGATACGAAAAATCCATGAGACGCTTATCGTCTTCCTTATCTGAAAACATCAGTAGCTTTACAAGAAGTAATCACTTTACAATCAGTACTCTGATCCAGGCTGCCTGGTCGGTCCTTTTAAGCAGATACAGCGGCGAGAAGGATGTTATTTTTGGCGTCACTGTTTCAGGCCGCCCGCCGGAACTGGACGGAGTCGAATCCATGATCGGCCTTTTTATAAATACGCTTCCCATGAGAATCAGGGTATCGCCCGGACAAAAGATGATGACCTTTTTGAAAGAGATTCATCAGCAGTCCGCCGGAATGCGACAGTTTGAGTTCAGTGCCCTGGCAGAAGTTCAAAAACTGAGCGGAATAAAGGGCAATTTACCGTTATTTGAAAGCATCGTGGTATTCGAAAATTATCCGGTCAGCTCTTCATTAAATGATTTTGATAATAAGATCAGGATATTTGACATTAACGCCATAGAGCAGACCAACTATCCCCTGACGGTGGTTGGATCCGCGCATGAAGATATTGTTCTGGAAATCGCCTATCAGACGGATCGATTCGATGCCGAAACAATAAACCGGATGCTGGGACATCTGGAAGTGATAATGGCTTCCATGGTAATTGAACCGGAGCAAACCGTCTCAGCAATTAAGCTGCTGACAAATACCGAAATAGAAACAATCGTCAGGTCCTGGAATAAAACACAAACCGATTTTCCCGCGAACAGATGCCTGCATGAGATATTCGAAGAGCAGGCAAAGGCGCATCCTGATTATCATGCTGTGCGGTTCGATGATACAATTTTAACATATTCAGATTTGAACAAACGGGCAAATCAGCTGGCTGCAATATTAAAAAGAGAAGGTGTTGGTCCTGAATATCTGGTTGCGGTATATCTCAATCGCTCGCCGGAGATGATTATCAGCGTTCTTGCGGTTCTGAAAGCAGGCGGCGCGTATCTGCCGATCGATCCGTCCACGCCTGATGAACGCCTGAAGTATATTCTGGAAGATTCCGGTGTCGGTCTTATTCTTTCTGAAAACGGCCTGAAACAAAAGCTGCCGTCCGGCAAATTGCGGGTTATTGATATTAAAATCTCCGATGATCTTATTTCCGGTGAATCAGATAAAAATCCTGAATGTGCCGCGTCTTCAGAAAATCTTGCATATATCATTTATACTTCCGGCTCCACCGGACGGCCAAAAGGCACTTTGTTGCGGCATCTTGGAGCTGTAAACACATCATTGGCTCTGGCAAAGGTTTTTCATATTTCCGCCGGCAAATCCTTCTTTCAGCTCGCGTCTATTTCATTCGATGCATCCGTTGTGGAAATATTCAGCACACTTTTAGAGGGAGGATGTCTCATTATGTCTGACCGGGACACATTGCTCTCTGAAGAAAGACTAACCGGATTATTAAGAGATCAAAAAGTGACTACTTTTGTCGCCCCGCCATCCCTGCTGGCAATTTTATCAGAAAAAGATTTGCCGGATCTCGATGTGGTTGGCTCGGTCGGCGAACCATGTACCCGGGATACCGCGTCCCGCTGGAGGATCGGACGAAATTTCGTCAATGGATACGGGCCTACGGAGGTGACGGTTTGCGCGACGGTTTTTCCCATCCATGAGGATTTATCGTTTACTGACAATATTCCCATTGGAAAACCAATTGATAATGTGCGGGCATACACACTCAATGAACAGTTCTATCCTCAGCCGCAGGGAGTTCCGGGAGAGTTATGTATAAGCAGTCCGGGAATCGCGCGCGGATATTTAAATAATCCCGGATTAACAGCTGAAAAATTTATACCCGATCCGTTTTCGGATCAACCCGGCTCGAGACTATACAGAAGCGGTGACATTGTTCGATCCATCGGTGACGGAAATCTGGCGTTTATAGGCAGGATTGACGATCAGGTTAAAATTCGCGGATTCCGAATCGAACCGGGTGAGATCGAATCCGTACTCTCCAACCATAAAGATCTTAAAAAAGTTGTCGTCACGGTATTCGAAAAAACACCCGGTGAAAAAGCGCTGATCGCTTATTACATGCCTGAATTTGAGAAAAATCCTGACGCTGAATCATTAAAATGCTACCTAAAGGAACATCTGCCGGAATATATGATACCGGTCTATTATATAGCTATGAATCAGTTCCCTGTTTCTTCAAGTGGAAAAATTGACAGAGCAGCTCTGGCTGTACCAGAAGGGGCCGATTTGATTCGTGATGATAAATATGCCGCACCCGGGAATCAGGTCGATGAACTGTTAACCTCTGCTTGGAGCAAGATTTTAGGTATCGAGAAAATTGGCATTCATGATAATTTTTTTGATCTGGGCGGACATTCATTAACTGCTACCCGGCTGGCATCAAGAATCAGGGATATCTTCGCGGTTGAAATCTCACTACCCGATTTTTTCTCAAATCCCACAATCGCTGCCCTTGCAAAGCAGATAGGAAATATCAGAGATGACCGGAATGATCAGGATATCCCCGCTCTTGCGCCTGAAAAAAGAGATGCAGAAACACCACTTTCTTTTTCACAGCAAAGATTATGGTTTCTGGATCAGTTGGCGCCCGGAAATGCGTATTATAACATCCCATCCGCGCTTCATCTTCATGGACATATCGATCTCGGGATTTTTGAACGCTGCCTGAATCAAATCATTGTCAGACACGAGATTCTGAGAACCGTTTTTAAAAGCGAGAAAGGTCATCCGCATCAGGTCATTTTGCCCGAACTGAAGATAAAAATCGAAAATTTAGACCTGAGCGGAATTCCGGATGATGAAAAGCATCTTAAAAGTCAGAAAATCACTGCTGAGGATGCTCGTCAATCTTTCAATCTGGAATCAGGACCATTGTTAAGAGCAAAAATAATCAAATTAAAATCTGACGATCATATACTCCTGATAACCATTCATCATATTATCGCTGACGGCTGGTCAATTGGTGTACTTCTTAATGAATTTGCTTCACTGTATAAGGCTTTTAAAGAAAAGAAGGAATCACCGCTTGATGCGCTGCCGATTCAGTATGCCGATTTTTCTATCTGGCAGCGAAACTGGCTGCAGGGCGAGAAACTTAAAAAGGAAATTGAATACTGGAAAAATAAAATAGGAACAAACCCACCGGTGTTGGAACTGCCTGCCGATCATCCGCGTCCCGCCACACAAACTTTTAACGGGCGGACGATAAAGCAGCATCTTTCGGGCGGCCTATCCGATGATTTACTCCAGCTCAGCCGGAAAGAAGGAACCACACTCTTTATGACGCTTTTGGCGGCATATCAGACACTTTTGCACCGGTACACAGGGCAGGATGAAATTTTAGTGGGATCGCCAATTGCCGGCCGTACACGTTCCGAAATGGAAAATCTTATCGGATTTTTTGTGAACACATTGGTATTGAAAGCAGAATTTTGGGATATGCCCACCTTTAAGCAGCTTTTGAAACAGGTACGTGATACAACCCTGAACGCGTTTATGCATCAGGATTTACCATTTGAATATCTCGTCGAGGCACTCCAGCCTGAGCGGAACATGAGCCATTCTCCCCTGTTTCAGGTTGCTTTTGTGTTACAGAACGCTCCGTTTGAAATGGCTGAGATGCCCGAATTTAAAATCACACCGATCGAGACTGAAAACCTGACAGCAAAATACGATCTCACTCTGACAATAGCGAAAGCCACGGATGGAATGGATTGTTATTTTGAATTCAACACCGATCTTTTTGATCCTGCCACCATTCTAAGGATGCAGAATCATTTTGAAAATATTTTAATTGAAATTATCAGCAATCCCGATAAACGAGTTTCTGAATTAGGCATCATTGGTAAAGATGAGCTTAAGTTGATTCTTTCCGGATGGAATGACATAAAAGCTGACTATCCTGACAGCGCGACCGTCCATCAATGGTTTGAACAGTTAGCGGAAGAGTTTCCGGATACGGTTGCTGTAACCCAGGAGAATCAATCTCTGACGTACAAAAAATTGAATGAGAAAGCCAATCAACTGGCGCGTATGCTTATAAAACATGGAATTGGCGCGGATAAAATTACCGGAATTTGCCTGCCCCGCTCGATGGATATCCCCGTTTCGGTAATGGCAATTTTAAAGGCTGGCGGCTCCTTTCTTCCGATTGATCCTGTTTATCCAAAAGACCGGATTGAATATATGATCAAAGATTCGGGTATCTCAGCGCTTATAACTCATGAAGCGATACTGGCCAATTTACCTGAAACAGATGTTCACATGATTCTTCTGGATAAGGAAACTGAAATATTTTCATCCGGTTCGGAAAAGAATCCTGAGAGTAAGCTGACTCCTGAAAATCTGGCCTATGTCATATATACATCGGGTTCAACAGGTCGTCCGAAAGGTACATTACTGCCTCACAGGGGACTTTTAAATCTTGCAAATGCTCAAAAAAAGGCCTTTGGCATTCGTCAGGGCAGCAGAATACTTCAGTTTGCGTCACTCAGCTTTGACGCATCGGTCTGGGAGATCGTTATGGCGCTGCTGAACGGGGGTACGCTCTGTCTTGCCGGCAAGGACGAACTGCTTGCCGGACAAAATCTTTATGACATCCTCAAAAATGAAAAAATCACCACCGTGACCCTGCCGCCTTCCGTGCTGGCTGTTTTGCCGGATGAACCGCTTCCTGATCTTATGACGATAATAACCGCGGGTGAAAAATGCACCATTGATCTGGCGCGTCGCTGGTCGGAAGGAAGATCATTTTTTAACGCCTACGGCCCCACAGAGACAACTGTTTGCGCCTCCATGTATCAGGTTGATCCGGAAGCGGGCCTCGTGCCTCCCATTGGAAGGCCTATTGACAATTTCCGTCTTTACATACTGGACAAGTCGCTTCAACCTGTACCAACGGGCACGGCGGGAGAATTACATATTGGCGGTGTCGGTCTGGCAAGAGGTTATCTGAACAGACCCGGACTGACCGCTGAAAAATTTATCCCGGATTCCTTTAGCGAGTCGCCGGGCAGCAGACTTTATAAGAGCGGTGATCTTGTCAGATATCTGCCGGACGGAAATATAGAGTTTCTTGGCCGTATCGATCAACAGGTAAAAATAAGGGGATTCCGCATCGAGCCGGGAGAAATTGAGGCCATTATTGATGAATTTGATGACGTACATGAAACATTCGTAATGGTACGTGAAGATTTACCCGGCGACAAACGACTGGTTGCATACATTGTGACCGTGAATGGGCATGAACCTGATGTATCTGAATTGAAATCACAATTGAATGAACGGTTGCCCGGATACATGATTCCCTCATCTTTTGTCATGCTCGACGCGATGCCGCTCACTCCAAACGGAAAAATCGACCGGAAAGCATTGCCTGAACCGGAATTTTCTCGTGAGAGCCTGCGGTCTGTGTACACCGCGCCGACCAATGAAACCGAAGAAAAACTATCCGTGATTGTCACAGAACTCCTGAATTTAGACAAAACCGGCATTCACGATAATTTTTTCGAACTTGGCGGTCATTCCCTGCTCGCCACTCAGTTCATGTCTCAAATCCGGGAGCGATTTTCAGCCGATCTGCCATTGAGCCTGTTGTTTGAAAAACCCACAGTAGCAGAGCTTTCCAGGGAAATTATCAAAATAGCCGCAACAGATGGAAACGGGGAACCGGTTAAAATACAACGCGCTGACCGGGATGGGGAAGATCTCGAAGCATTGCTTTTAAGCATAGATAAATTGTCGGAAGATGAAACAAAAACAATGTTAAATCAAAAGTTAAAATCCAATAAACGGGATATGACAAGGAATGGCTGACCTTTCTAAATTGATTGAATCGCTATCGCCTGAAAAGCGGAAGCTTCTGGAGTTAAAATTAAAGGAAAAGTCCGTCCTTTCGAATGCTTTTCCCCTTTCCTACTCGCAGCAGCGTCTCTGGTTTCTTTATCAGTTCGAGCCCCGCAGCAGTGCGTATAACATTCCCGCGGCTCTGAGATTGAAAGGCAAACCGGATTTAAAAGCGCTTGAAAAAAGCATCGATTCAATCATCACCAGGCATGAAATATTGCGCACCACTTTCACCACTGTTAACGGCACACCGATGCAGGTAATTTCAAATGACTCAGGTGAAAATTTGACGATTGCAGATCTTAGCCGGTATCCGGCCGCCAAAAAAGAATCTGTGCTAATGAAAAAAATAACTGAAGAAAGCAGGATTCCGTTTGATCTAAACAAAGGACCTCTCTGTAGAATATCCCTTTTCCGGCTCTCTGAGTCAGATTATGTCCTGTTTTTTGTGATGCATCATATCATTGCGGACGGCTGGTCCATCGGAATATTTTTAAAAGAATTTTCAGAATACTATAAACATTTCGTCGAAGAAAAACCATGTAATCTCCCTGAACTGAGCATTCAGTATGCAGATTTTGCCAAATGGCAGCGCGATCGTCTCGATGGAAAAGACCGGGGTAAGTTGCTCCATTACTGGAAATCCGTCTTAGGAGATCATGTGCCTGTATTGCAGTTTCCGACGGATTTTGCAAGACCTGCAATAAAAACATATAACGGATCCCGTCAGGAAATCATGCTGAATCCGGATATATTAAACAGGGTAAAAAAATTCTCCGCCGAAAACAGCATTACGCCCTATATTTCGCTGCTGACCGTGTTTTATCTGCTTATGTACCGTTACACAAATCAGACGGATATAACGGTCGGTACCCCCATAGCAAATCGCAACAGGGCTGAAACAGAAAATTTAATCGGATTTTTTGTCAACACACTTGTCATCCGGGCATCCATATCAAAATCGGATACCGGCAGAGATTTGGTGCAAAAAGTTAAAAGCGCGGTCATGGGGGCTTTTAATCACCAGGATCTGCCGTTTGAAATGCTCGTTGAAGAGCTTCATCCCGAACGAAGTATGAATCATACCCCGCTCTTCCAGGTGATGTTCACTTACCAGAACGAAACATCTGTCAGCATGGAACTTCCCGGATTAAACATGAAGTCCATCCCGATTGAAAGTGACAGCGCTAAGTTTGATCTGTCGTTCACAGCCGCTGAATCCGCCGGCCATTTATCCGTTTCGTTTGAATTTGATACGGATCTTTTCCTTCCGGATACCATCAAACGTATGCTAAACCATTTTCAGGTATTACTGAACGCATTTCTGCAAAATCCAAATCAGAATATTTCAACACTGCCTGTTCTGTCAGGATCTGAAATTAAAACCCTTACACAGGAATGGAACAGTCATACCGTTGATTTTCCGATGAATTTATGTCTGCACCGGATTTTTGAAAAATCCGCTGACGCGCATCCGGATCAATACGCGGTTATTTCAGGTGAGAGCAAGATGACCTTTGATGAATTGAATTCGAAGGCTAACCGGCTGGCGTATCGACTGCAAAAGCTGGGCGCGGGACCGGAGAGTATCATAGCCTTCTGTATGGAACGCTCACCGGAAATGATCATCAGCATTCTGGGAATCCTTAAATCGGGCGGCGCCTATTTGCCGCTGGATCCATCATATCCGGAAGAACGTATCGCGTTTATGCTCAAAGATTCGGGCTCGAAAATTTTGATCACAAACGAACAATTTTCAGAGAAGCTTAAGGATGAAAACATTCTAATCATCAATACTGATGAAATTCCTGAAAATAATCAGGTCAAAGAAAGCCAAAATCCTGAGATTAATATGAATCCGGCAAATCTCGCTTACATCATTTACACTTCAGGTACAACCGGACTGCCAAAAGGGGTTATGATTCAACACCGTTCGGCAGTAAACCTGATGAAAAATCTCGAAAAGTCAATTTATGAGCCCTTGGGCGAAGAGCGTCTGAACATAAGCCTGAACGCGCCAATCTCCTTTGACGCCTCTGTTCAGCAGCTGGTCATGATGTTTAAAGGGCACAGCCTGATCATCATTCCTGATGAGGTGCGCGGTGAAGGCAAATTAATGGTATCTTATTTGAAAAAACACCGGGTTGACCTGCTCGACTGTGTTCCATCGCAACTTAAGTTATTAATCTCAGCCGGGCTCCTCAATGATCCTGAATGGGTGCCCTCCGCGCTACTTCCGGGTGGTGAAGCAATCGACGAATCGACATGGAATATGCTGGCGGGGTTACCCTCAACGGCAACATACAATATGTATGGTCCTACGGAATGCACAGTCGATTCAACCATTTGTCCCGTCAGATCATTTAATTCGCGTCCCACCATAGGAAAACCTATCGTGAACGCAAGATTTTACATACTTGACGAAAACTGCCGGCCGGTTCCGGTTGGTGCCGTCGGAGAGTTGTATATCGGCGGGGAAGGTCTGGCAAGAGGGTATCTCGCGAGACCCGCGTTGTCCGGTGAGAAATTTTTACCGGACCCGTTTTCGGTTGAGCCCGGCTCGCGCATGTATAAAACGGGCGACTTGGTCCGTTACAGAAACGACGCCAGCATTGAATTTCTCGGAAGAATTGATCATCAGGTAAAAGTAAGAGGATTCAGGATAGAGCTTGGTGAGATTGAAAACAATATCGTCTCCCATTCCGCCGTTAAAGATGCTGTAGTCGTCGTCAGGGAAAGAGTGACCGGCGACAAACGAATCGCGGCATATATGATAACCGAAAACAGTAGTAAACCATCGGTACCGGATCTGAGAGAATTTTTAAAACAGAAGTTGCCGGAATACATGCTCCCAAACCTTTTTGTCTGGGTGGATGAGTTTCCCAAAACACCAAACGGCAAAATTGACCGCGGCGCGCTGCCCGAACCTGATGAATCCGCCATGGGTTCAGGACGCGAATTTATTCAGCCCCGAAGTGACTCAGAGAAAAAGCTGGCGGAAATATACTCAGATATTTTAGGGGTGGATAAAACAGGCGCGAATGATGATTTCTTTAACCTGGGAGGGCACTCCCTTCTCGCCACAAGACTGATTTCCGGGATCCGGGATGAATTTGGTATCGAGATTCCGCTCAGGACTATTTTTGAGAATCCTGTTATCCAAAGTCTGGCGAAAACAATTGATATGACGGGATCTTCCAAACATTATCAGTCAATAACCCGGGTTCTCAGGACCGATCAAATGTCGCTCTCATTCTCTCAGACGCGTCTATGGTTTATCGATCAATTATTACCTGACAATCCTTCATATAATCTTCAATCTGTTTATGACATTGAAGGGGATTTCCGAAAAGATATATC
>JBFXGD010000032.1:0-28229 GCA_050178385.1 Calditrichaceae bacterium | reverse complement strand
CTTCCGATCTATCACTTCTTTTTACTGAATCCGCAGCCGCGCAAAATTTTTTGATGCTGTAAGGACTTATGCTCGTCCAGAGAAGTGAATCCTGCTGATTATAATAATTTCCCTGACAAAACTTCAGATTTTTACCCAAAGATCCGCTATGAACCATATCAAAAATATCAAGTATTTTCCCTATGTTTTCTGTAAATGAGATTTTGTCGGTCCGATAAGTCAAGAAACGGTTTTCCTGCCAGTTATATGGTTGATCAGGAAGCCACTTCAACGGTAATGAGACAGTCTCACCCGTCAACTGTTCGAATTTCTGCTGAATCGACTGCCACATAAACTCTGAATAAATCCCAAACTCGGAATCATCCGACGCAGCCGGCTTTAGAAAATGAACGATCATCACAACATCAGGCAAAGTTTCATCCGGATCAATCCAGACAGACAGGCCGGACCGCAAGCCAACCGGGTGGACATATACGCCGGCGTTAGCCTGAAAACAAATTAATACGGACATCAACGATACAAATATTTTATGATTTAAACGCATGTAAATAAGTTAGTTATTTGAATATTAAGCATCAAGGTTAAAAATGAAGAATTCATTTATAGTTTCATACTGATCGTGAGGAATTCATGGAGTGCGATTCATCATAGCGTTTTATTCTTATTAGCATATATTTTATATAAAATTCATGCGTGAGGTAATAAATTTTGTTTTACGGGTTTGAAAAAAACCGCGGTCACTACTATGTTCTAAAAAAGAATTTGACTTTATTCAATAAATTATTCAACTTTCTAAAAATACTAATCATAAGGTAAATATTGATGAATGATAAAGTTTTAAAAGCACTGGAAAGTGTTCGCCCCGGTCTGCAGGCCGATGGCGGCGATGTTGAATTTGTCCGAATTGACGAAAATAATATAGTCTATATACGTCTTGTGGGCGCCTGTGGCGGTTGCCCAATGTCCACTCTCACTTTGAAACAGGGTATCGAGAGAATTGTAAAGATGCAGGTTCCAGAGATCACAGCCGTTGAAGCAATTTAGTTAGTCACGGAATCCTAAAATAGAGGATTAACCCATGATAGAAGTAAATGTCAACGGAATCTTTTTAACTCCTACACAGGCAAGCGGGATACTGCTGAAAGAAAAGAACGGTGAACGTACGTTGCCGATCATCATAGGTGAATATGAGGCGCAGTCTATTGCCCTGGGTTTGGAAGATATTAAACCTCCCCGGCCGATTACGCATGATCTGACTGTAAATATGTTAAATACATGCAAAATCACGATCGAGAATGTTCTGATTACCGAGTTAAAAGAAAACACATTCTATGCCGTGATTCATTTGAAAAAAGATTCGAGTCTTCTGGAAGTGGATTCCCGGCCAAGTGACGCAATCGCGCTTGCCGTGCGCATCGGCATCCCCATTTTCGTCGATGATCTGGTAATGGAACAAGCCGCCTATATTCCTGATGATGAAGAGGAAATAAAAAACAGAAGTTTTATATTTAAAAGCCGTACTGATGAAATAGAACGTCTAAAATCAGAATTGCAGAAAGCAGTTGAATCTGAAGAATATGAAAAAGCAGCCCGTCTGCGTGATATGATAAAGCAGCTTGAATCAAATTCCTGAGATCATTTTGCTTTTTGAATCACTTATTCTGATTTCAGCGCAAAAATAACTGAACTGGAGTTACAAACAAAGGGTATTGATTAATGGGTAAGTTTCAATTCATGGCAAAGTTATACGGCGTTCGCGGCAGCTACCCGATCGCACCGGAAAACGGGACCAAAATAGGAGGCAATACTCCGTGTCTGCTGGTTCGTTCTCAAAAGCATATTGTCATATTTGATGCCGGTAGCGGATTGATAAAATTAGGTAAGGACCTGATCGGTGAGATCGTGGAGCATAGTAAAAAATCAGCCGATCCCCTGCATATTACATTTTTATTTACTCATACACACTCCGATCATTTAATCGGTCTTCCATTCTTTGCGCCGCTATATATGCCAAATGTTTTTATTCATTTCATCGGTCCCGCGACATTAGGGATGGATTTTGAGCAGATACTAAGACGGCTTGTCGATCCTCAGTATTTTCCTGTTTCGATGGATGAGTTCCGCTCAAGTAAAAGCTTCCAAAATATCAATGAAAATATGACCATCTATTTTCTTCCGGGTGTTGGTGAACCGCAGATAGCCCGCACAAATGAAACAGTACCGGACAGCGCCGAATTTCTTGTTCAAAATATGAAATATTACTTTCACCCAAAGGATGGGAATTATATCTATCGGGTTGAATGGAAAGACAAAAAGCTGGTTTATGCCACGGATGTGGAAGAATATTGCGGTGGAGATCAGCGGCTAATCACATTTTCCAAAGATGCCGATGTTCTGATACATGACGCCCAATACACTGAAGAACAGTATAGGAGTTTTAACGGATATGGCCATAGCAGTTTTGCCATGGCTTGTGATGCCGCAACACAGGCAAATGTTAAAAAATTACTCCTGTTCCATCATGATCCTAACAATGATGATGATGTACTCGGTGAAATTGAGAGAGATGCCAGGAAATTGTTTAAGAATAGTGAGCTGGCAACTGAAAAATGGGAATGGATTTTATAGATTATACTTCCTGACGGCTTTGAATTGCCCGTCCGATCGTCGCCTGATCCACAAACTCAAGATGTGAGCCGATGGGCACACCGCTGGCGATACGGGTAATTCGCACTTCTTTATCCTTAAGCATCCTTGAAATATATATCATGGTTGCTTCGCCTTCTGTACTGGGATTAAGGGCCAGTAAGACTTCATCGGTTTCATTTTTTTTCACACGGACCGCCAGTTCCTGAATACGAAGATCTGCAGATTTTATTCCGGCTAAAGGTGAAATGACGCCTCCAAGAACATGATAGAGCCCTCTATATTCGTTTGACCCTTCTATTGCCATGATATCCACAATATCCTCGACGACGCAGATTTTTTTTGAATCCCTGCGCGCATCGGAACAGATCGTACACAATTCATGTTCAGAGATATTAAAACATTGTGCGCATAACCGTGTTTCCGATTTAATTCTGACAATAGCCTCAGCAAGATTTTTTGCAAACTCAGGCTCAGCCTTTAGTACAAATATCGCCAGCCGCTGAGCAGTTTTCCGGCCGATACCCGGCAGCCGGCTCAGCTCGTTGATTAAATTATCCAGTGAAGGAATACCATGTGATATCATCATCTACATTCCCGGAAAATTAAAATTTTCAGGCAGGTTCAATCCCCCGAGCATACCACCGGTGACTTTTTGCATCTCTTCATTCGCTCTTTTTTGCGCGTTTTTTACCGCCTGATTCACCGCTGCCGCAATTAAATCTTCCAGCATTTCTTTCTCATTAGGGTCTATAACTTCCGGTTCGATGGTAATGGAAATGATCTCCAGTTTGCAATTAGCCACTGCTTTTATCATCCCTCCGCCGGAAGTTCCTTCCACGGTAATATTAGCCAGCTCATCCTGAACTTTCTGCATTTCCTTCTGGACTTTTTGGGCTTGCTTTAAAAGATCACCCATATTGCCTAAATTCATAATATATTCTCCTGTTTCAAATTAATTCCAGATCGAGTTCCTGAATTAATTTGGAAATTAATTGATCATTCGACTTGATTTCATTGAATTTATTAAGTTTATCATTATCCCCTTTCCGTTCCGTTTTTACTTGATTTGGCTCACTGTGTTCCATGACATCGGGAGCGTCTATCTCGATATGCAGTTTTGACTGAACGATTTTAGAGATAATTTTCTCTATTAAAATTTTATTTTTCTCGAGGGAACTCAAATGGAAGGGATTCGAATTTATGAACGATAAAATTATTTTGTCATTATTTACTTCGGATATTTCAAATGATTCGAATGCTGTGGCGAGGGATGGTTTTTTTGCATGAACAGCATCGATAATCTGCTGCCATTTATCATTGATAACATCGATCATTTCAACAGGATTTTGCGCGACCGGATTGTTTTGCGGCTGACCGGGTTCCGCGATTATGGCCGGAGCTGAATCAAATTTTACATCATTCCGGACTTTTTTTTTTAACAGATCCAGTTTTTCAAGAATTTCCTCAATCCGGAAAGACGAAGGCATTTTTGCCATTTTTATCAGCCCAAGTTCAAATTTTAACTGAGGCTGCTGACTCCATTTGATTGAGTTCAACGTGTCTGACACAATTTGCAGATATCCAAGCGCGTCATTCTCCTTTATTTCTTTTGCCGCTTCGGTATATCGCGTTAAATAGTTCTCGGATACATCAAGCAACTCGGTCGATCCCATTGTTCCCGCAATCAGTATATTTCTGAAATGTTCTTCGAGACCCAGTAAAAATTCGTTTAAATCAAAACCGGAAGAAATGATATCTTTTGTAAGAACAATCAAATCTTTGAGATTCTGGTTCCTGATATGCTCAGTTGCTTCAAAAAACATATCAAGGTTTATAACTCCCAGAGCCTGGGATACATGTTCGAATGTTATTTTATCACCGCTGAATGAAATGATCTGATCCAGGATGCTTTGCGAATCTCTCATAGAACCATCGGCTTTTTTTGCGATCTGCAGCAAAGCATCTTCATCTGCCGCGATATTGTCCTTATCACAGATGTATTTCAAATGCTCCATGATGGTCTTTAGAGGAATGCGCTTGAAATCAAACCGCTGACAACGTGATAAAATCGTAGCCGGAACACGATAAATTTCCGTGGTGGCGAAAATAAACAGCGCGTGTGAAGGCGGTTCTTCAAGGGTTTTTAGAAGAGCGTTAAACGCTTCCTTCGTGAGCATGTGGACTTCATCGATGATATAAATCCGATATTTTCCCAGGGTCGGCGTAAAACGGATATTTTCACGCAAATTGCGGATTTCATCGATACCGCGGTTGGATGCGCCGTCAATCTCAAGGACATCCATGGAATTTCCCTTGTTGATGGACTGGCAGGATGGACATTCATTACAGGGAGTTGGTGTCGGTCCTTTCTCACAATTGACCGCCTTAGCGAGAATTCTTGCCGTCGATGTTTTTCCGACACCCCGCGGACCGGTAAATATATAGGAGTGCGCTATTCGCTTATGGGCTATCGCATTGGATATGGTCTGGGAAACATGTTCCTGACCGATAATCTCATCAAATTGCTGTGGACGCCATCTCCGGGCAATCACCATATATGACACTTAGCACTCCTATGAAAAAGCCAGGTAAACCCACGGCACATAGTCCGAACGCTTACCGCTGCTTCCTTCCGGACCTGACGGGGTTGGGCGATGTCCTATTGCGTGGGACCTGGCTAAATTATTAAGAGCAAAGACTATTGAAAAAAGTAAAACCTGATGATACCCTTTGATTTTTTTCATTTTTTTATCTTTGTTCTTACTGGTGGAGCTGAGCGGGATCGAACCGCTGACCTATGCATTGCGAACGCATCGCTCTCCCAACTGAGCTACAGCCCCTGTTAGAAATGTTAATTTAAATAAATCTGTTTTTACTGTCAATTATTTCTTGTCATTTCTCGTATAACAATTTGTATAAAAAAAAAGGCAGAATTGATTCTGCCTTTTTCATATATCAGTTATCTTACCAGGAGCATTTTCCGCATCTGAGAATAATCATTTGTTTCAAGCCGGTAGAAATATACACCGCTTGACAGATTTGATCCGTCAAAAAGCACTTCATGAGCTCCCGCGGCAACCCAGCCGTTGACCAGTGTCCTGACTTCTTTACCCAGCAAATCATACACCTTTAAACTCACTGAGCCGGAAGACAGTAATTCAAATCGAATAGCGGTCGAAGGATTAAAGGGATTCGGATAATTTTGCATCAAATTGTATGAATGAATCATAAACGGTTCAGGTTCTGTAATCGAAGTGGGTTCCGTGACCCGCATCGAAAAATCATCCGCTTCCGTAAAATTCGGATTGGTCTCTCCTTCCATGCTTGAGACATCAGCCAAAAGGCCTTCATTTTCTGTGATCCAGTAATATGAAATATAGCTGGAAGTATCGCTAAAAACGATAATCCCGTCTGATATAAAAAATGAAAAATCAGTTTCTTCAGTTTTTACCCTCAGGCAATTAAAACTCCCCGCCGGTATATTTATCGTCCCCCAGGCATCAACTGTTGACGTACTGCTTGTTGAATCGATGATCTCGAACATATCCGAACCGGAAATATTTTCAATATAGTTGCTGGTCCATGTTGTCCCCATTGATAAAGGGAACTTTAAAATTCTATCGGATGGGTTATATTTCTGGACATATGTTGTATCACCGTCTGAACTTCCACTGCCAAGACCTAACAATTCGGTTGAAGTCAGATCCAGATAGAAATAAACACTTAGCGTATCAAATTCGGATAACCAGGCATGGTCTGAATTCTGAAAATCCTGAGCGAAAGGAGTTGTTGAAGGATTAACAATTGTAGTGGTGTAGGTCTCACCGTTTGGAAAGTCATTAAGAGTGAACGTCCAGGTCTGCGGGCCGCCCGTTGATCCAACATTCACCGGCACAGGATTCTCCGTGCCATCGACATAATACTGAAAAAAACTTTTCCCGAACGTGATATCGTATTCATTTTGATCAATCACGATTTGCGACCAGCCTTTTCCGGGATTTAAAAAGAACAACATACCAATAACAATACCGATTGAATACCTGTAAACTTTGAACATACTCTCCCCTTTGGTTTGATTGAACAACCTTACTTCTGCTATTTTTTTACAACCACTCTTTTATATCTGTTAATAAATTAAATTGATCCGGAGAAATCAGAATTTTGTGAATTTTAAATTATTCCTTCGATTTCAGATAGAACGGTTTATTGAACGGGAATAATCCAAAGAATTATATTGGCATGTAAATATTTTTACGAGTAAAAAATATGCCCCGGGAAAACCACCGGAGCATAACCGGGTATGTATCGTATTCAACTTTCGGGCACGTTTTTTATAAGATTTTTCAACATCAGTCCGTAGAACATTTCGAGATACCGGCGCGTTTCATCCCGCTCAAGATTCGTTACATACTTCCAAAATCCGTAAACTCTGGAGAGAGTCATTAATCGTGACGCGTACAATTTCCAGGTATATCGATCATCAACCCGCTCGATTCCCGCGTCTGAAATTTTATTCCAGTTTTTCGGATTCTTTTGACATTTTTTAAAGAAATCCAACAGCATTTCCGAAACTTCATTTCCGTGGTTCGGATCAATATGAAAACCGGATTTGCCGTTCTCAATTATCTCCAGCGGTCCGCCATATTTTGTCGCGAATGTAGGCAGCCCGGATGCCATGGCCTCGATAACCGTCAGACCAAATGCCTCAAAAAGAGCCGGCTGGACAAACACCCCGCCATTGTCCGCGATAAACCGGTAAAGTTCGCCCGTAAAATTTTTATCGAGCTGCTTACCTACCCAGCGGATTTTGCCGGTCAAATCATACTGCCCGATCAACTGATGAACCTGTTGAATCTGGAACCGTTCTTCCTCATCACCGGAAAGAGCTTCATTGACATATCCTGCTACAATAAACAGGTTTGCTTCATCCTGTAAATTCTTATTCTGTCCATACCATTCAACCAGTCCGCTGATATTTTTGATATGATCCAATCTCGACATTGCGAATATAATTGGCTTACCCGCATCATCTAATTTACCTGTGGCGTATTCAGATTGCTCTCCAAAGATCATATCATCGATTTCCGAATGCAAGTCCGTTAGCCTTTTATCCTTTTGCGTATATGGAAAATACACATTGGCATCCGCCCCCGGAGAAACAATATTGAATTTTGGATCAAACACATCCACGCCGTTTATAATTCTGTACAGTCCCGGCATGGTGAAAGATCCGTAACTTTCGTACTGCCCGACCGAATTCTTGTTGCCCGCTATTTCCTGATATGTACTGGTTATGATAAAATCCGCTGTATTCATCGCCATAAGATCCGCGGTAAATTGAGTAGAAAAATGATATTGCTCTTCATTATGTTTCCAGTAAAGCGCTGAAAACAGATATTTTGTCTTCTCCAGCGCGTGGGCTATGTTACACTGAGTCACTCCAAGACGCTGTGATAAAAGCGATGCCACCAAATTCCCGTCTGAATAATTTCCGATGATCAGATCCGGGCGTCCCCCGAGTTCAGCGAGAAGTTCCTTTTCTGATTCAAGAGTAAACTGTTCGAGAAAAGGCCAGACTTTAAATCTTGAAATCCAGTTCGGAACCACATTGCCGTCCGACTGCCGAAACGGTACACGCAGAATTTTGGCGTTTTCTGTGCCTATGATTTTCTCTTTGGGAATATTGCAGGTTGTCTCACCGGCCTCCGGTATTAAACGTGTGATGACAAGGATCTGCGGTTCAATATCAAGACCTTGTTCGTTGATTCGCAAACGCATTTCTTTCTCGAGAGCCTTGACCTGATCCAGAATATAGACGACCTGCCCGCCGGTATCCGGCAATCCAAGCACATTTGACTGCCCAAAGTAACCATGCGGAGACAGAATTACGATATTGAAGATCATTGGAATACGGCTTAATAATTTTTCGAGATTTGTCGGTTCCGGTGCTTCAAGTATATCGGAAAGCAGATTTAATGTATCCAGCATGCGGGATACATTATTTCCCCAACCCGGTTCGAATCCAAGCGCCTGCATTTGCTCCTTAACATGCGGCCATCCCGCATCATTGGGTTGACCTTCCAGATATTCTTCCGCTCTACGCAGATTTTTTTGAAGCTCGCGCACATCACTTATAAAAGAATTCAGCATGAGCTGCTGTCCCCGGTATTGATGAACCCGCATAAAATCAAGCAGCCGCTTATCCCCTTTTTCAAGTTCCGCAAACAAGCGATTGGAAAGGTGCCTGTTTAAGTATTCAACTCCACGGCCTAAGGATCTTTTATCTTTTAATTTTGGAAAACCTCTTCCAAACGGTTCAAGATCGAATTCAAGGACCCAATCATCATTACTCTGACCCGGTTCCACAATCCGTTCCTTAAAAGCTAAAAATTCCCGTCCATTTATATACTCATGCAACACATCATGGATATGAAAGCGGACATATTCCCAACTCGCGATATCATCTCTTATGGCAAAATAGATCCAGGGATCCTGGATAACCGCTTCCTGGGTATTAAGGATCAATTTTTCTACAATAGTACCTTTTAAGGCTTTCCCCGTTTCTGTTTCTGAATATTTATTAAACTCGTCTATTAACTCCGATCTAAGCAAAAAGGGTCGTGATAATTCAAGGTACTTTCTAAATAGCGAATAAACTGATTTCCGGTGTTCATCTATGGTTTTCTGAATCATATTCATATTCATTTTCCTCTCCCGTTATAATCTGTTCTCCAAAAAAATTGTAGTGCTTAATTCCTTCTAATATACCTCTGGCATAAGTGTTCTCAGCAAAATATATCCTTGGTTTTCCGTAAAGTCGTTTAAGTTCAGAACTAAAATTCCCCACAACAACTCCCAGCATATTTCCCCTTAACATTTCTTCGTCATTTCCGGAATCACCGGCCACCAGTATTCTCTCGGGCGGTAAACCCCATTTCATCGCCAGATATCTGACAGCCAGACCCTTTGAAGCGCGGATTGGTAATATATCAAGGTAAGCATTATGGGAATGAATGACTTTTACACGCAACTTGTGTTTTCTCAGGTGACCGATAATTTTGTTTCTTCCGGGAGCGTTCCCGGGATCCAGATAATAACTTATTTTATATTTTCTCTGGTCAATGTCCGGCTGTAATCTCAAACCCTCAAGTTTCCCGAGAACATCCCTTATTAATTCGGGTTTCCAATAATACTTCAAATGGTGTGACCAGGTACGGTCTTCAATTTTTTCCGGACCATAGTTGATTTCACTTCCAACGGAGGTGATAAATACATCTGGTATCGGCAGACCCGATTCAGAAAGCACCTCAATGGCGCTCTCCAGCCGTCTTCCCGTTGCTATGCCAAGCCCGGTATGTTCTCCATGCATTTTCAGATATTCGATAAATTCTCTTAAAGCCTCCGCGTCACCCAGGAGCGTATTATCGATATCCGTGATTATCATTCTATCAACTAAAGGCAAACGGCTTTTCGCAAGTCTCATGACATTCTGTCTATAAGCTCCTTTATTAAGAATTTTATTTGTCATCGATAGATATTTTTTTACATGACTATTCCATGAATAATATTTTTTCACACCTTTTAGACCGTTTTTCGAATAAACTTTCCATTGATTCCTGTCCTCAATCACCTTCTGAACCGCTTTTCCCATTTTCTCCGGATCCAGAGGATCAACCAGCAGGCCGTTTCTGCAATTGCTTATGATATCATTTGGACCGCCGTCATTTGTCGCCACCACGGGCAATCCACTCGCGGCAGCTTCAATAATAGTCAGCCCGAATGGTTCAGTCAGGGCAGGATTTACAAATACTCCTTTTGACTTAGTGGCCATTCTGTATATATCTGGTACATCTTCTGGAGCATGACTTTTGGGATATGCCACTTTTCCATACAGGTCATATTTATCAATAAGCAGCAGAATATTGGTAAGAACTTTTCGCGACCCCTTTTCAAGGGATTTTATATCATTGCGGTTGCCGGCAATAATAACAAGATTTGCATTATTTCGCAAATATTCATTCCCCGCATAGGCATGGATGAGCGCCTCAATATTTTTTCTTTCATCGGCTCTCGACATAGCCAGAATCATTCGTTTTTTTCTGTCGGATAAAAACTTATTTATATCCTCCGTAATTTTTGATGCCGCCCCGGGATGGGAAGATGGCGAAAATATCTCCAGATCAACACCCGGTGGTATGACAACCATCCTTTCAGGCGCGTAATTTTCATAAATTTTATACTGTTCTTCCACTTCCTGAACGGTACTGGTCACAACGCGCGCGGCGGTATCCAGAGCAAATTCTTCCGCGTCGATCCGGTGACTTATGTTGTAGCGGGCTTCCATTTTCGGAATAATCATGCCCTTTTCCATTAAATGCTCTTTCTTAATTCTTCCCAGGGAATGACCGGTGAAAATGAAAGGCACACCAAGCAGCCGGGATATCTGAGCGCCCACATAACCCGCATCCGCATAATGACCGTGTATGATATCCGGAACCTGACCCGCGCGTCTTATATACTGTACGGCCTGATCAGAAAACACATCCAGATAGTTCCAAAGTACTTCTTTCCTTAGATATCTTCCCGGACCGCAAGGTATTCTCACGATATTCGCCTTATCTGATATTTTTTCCAGATGCCGGCTGTAAATTTCATCAACTTTATTATCGGTAATCAGTCTTGTCAGCAAATCCACCCGCTTGACCCGCGGATTTTTTGAGAGAGCCTGCGCAAATTCAACCACATATTTTATCTGCCCCCCGGTATCCGCGTCACGTCCCAGTTCCGGACTTTGCCCCTTAACGAGACCGTGAATACTTAACAGCAGAATGTACAGACCATCCGCTTCATTGCTCGTCATTTTTACCCCCATAATTCATTTTTCGATTGATAAAGTTCAAGCCTTTCTATCGTCGCTCCCCTTATCCGGCAGATCTCCGCGGCAAATTCAGAAGCTCTGTCTAAAATTTGCTGCCCTTCCCAATTTTTAAGCAACCCCATGATCGTGACCGCCGCAAAAGCGTCTCCTGCCCCAACCGTATCAACCAATTCCGCGACCGGATTAGGATTAGTATAACGGACATCACCGTCATTTCTGACCATCAAGGCGCCTTTGCTGCCCATAGTCACCACAATACCTTTCAAATCAAAATATTCGATCACCCGGAATGCCAGCTTTTCCCTGGTTTTTTCCGGCGTACCCATCAAACGGATGATTTCTTTCAGTTCCTGTTCATTACACTTTAACCAGTCCGTATCTGATAGTTCTTCCAGAATTGTTTCTTTTTTCCACCATGGCTGACGCAAATTTACATCAAAAAAGACTAATACCGGTGAACGTTTTTTCAAATCAGACAGCGCAAGCCGGGATTGTGCATTTCGCAGAGCGAGAGAACCGTGATAAAGAATGGTCTGATCCACATGTTGCAAAACCGCCGGTTCCGGGGGAGCGATAAAATCATACGCCTGATCGGATTCAATGGTGTACTCCGGTTCCTTATCATGCATTTCAACCCTTACTCTCCCTGTCGGATGCTCGTGGTCAGTCTGTACTCCGCTTTTATTCATACCCCATGAACTCATTTTTTTTAATACCTCCGTTCCAGGCGCGTCATTTCCGACCCGGCTTATGAAAACCGGATTCATACCGAATCCGGTTAAATGCCAGGCTACATTGAACGGCGCCCCTCCAAGTACGGAGTGAGTCGATTCAAATATATCAAATAGTACTTCGCCAAATATGACAGGTGTCAGCAAATTCTCACCTCATAATAATTAGTGGATAGTATAATTCATATTTTTGTTTGAGAGAATAAATGTTATGTATATCTAAAAAATGATAAATTAGTACATAAAAATCAAATATTTAAGGGATTAATTTTAAAATTTGGAAGTATTTTGAATTATACGTAAAATTTTGCGGATGTTGATAGTATTCCGGTATGTAAAACAAAAACGGAGGGATACCCCTCCGTCTTGTGTTTATATTAAGCTTTTTTTGCCAGAAATGTTTTTTGTAATGAATCAATAAATACGAGCGATGCTCCTAATATGAGCATTGTATCCGGTACAAGACGAATCCAGAGCCAGAATCCCATGCTTTCAAGAGTCTCCCTGCTTCGGGCTGCATAATACCCAAGTTCCGAGGCAACTTTAGCCTGCTCAAATCCGATAACAAGAGTCGGGACTGTATACAGGATTATTCCGACGGTTACCAACCAGAATCCCCAGCGGCTTAATGTTTCCTTCCATACCAGACCTTTGGCCATGGCATTGGCTCTTGCCGTTATATAAATAAACGCGATGGCAATGTAACCGAAAGCGCCAAGCAATGCTACATGACCATGAGGCATAATCAAATAAGTGCCATGCGCATAGTAGTTAACTTCAGGTGTATTAATCACCATTCCGAGGAATCCCGCGCCGAACCAGTTCAGGATAGCGGAACCGGTCAGCCACATAAACGGTGTTTTGAATGCAAAATTTGTCCCTTCAGTCTGTATCTTTTTGTACTCTTTCCAGGCTTCAATCATCAGCACAACCAATGGTACCGGTTCCAGAGCTGAGAAGGTGCTGCCAATGGCAATCCAGTATTGATCCGTTCCCTGCCACCAGACATGGTGTCCCACTCCGAGGGTACCCGAGAGCGCGACCAGAAACAATTCGAACAACATAACGCGTTCAGCTGTTTTTCTTGGCACAAGACCCAGCACGACGGTTAAATAAGCCAGAACACCGGCAGCGAATAGTTCAAATGTCAACTCAACCCATAGATGAACAACCCACCAGCGGTAATAATCATCGATAGTGAAATTTGGCATTATTTTGTGCACAGGAGCCATACCCGCCATATATAAAGTGGCGATACCAAATGCGGACCATATAATAGTCCCGACCATCACATTGTTCGTTTTTGCCTTGCGGATGGTTGTATATACCATGAAAAACCAGAGAACAAGTCCCACCACAAGACCAATATCCCAAACACGGCCAAGATTAAGATATTCACGCCCTTCGTTTCCTAACCAGAACCATACTTCACGCATCTCACCGGTGGCACCCATATAAATACCGTACAATCCGCCGGCGCCGACAACTAGCAGTGCCAGCCATAATACATCCACCAGCCATGGGAATCGAAGATCTTCCTTACCGACAAGAGGAGCGATAAACATACCCCCTACGAGCCAGCCGATTGTCACCCAGACAATGGCGATATTGACGTGCAGTGCGCGCATGACATTGAACGGCAGGATATTTTGAGAAATAATAAAATCATTTGCCGGATCTGTATAAATATGAGCAATATATCCGCCAAGAATGACCTGGAGAAGAAAAAACAGCGTCACTACCGGAACATATTTAAGAAGTTTCTTCTGTGACGGAAATAATTTCTCAATTTTAAGCGGAGGTTCCGGCTGCTCATTTTTATCACGTTTGATGACATATTCATAGAGCAGATAAAACACGATAATGGTCAGCGTCCATAAAAGCAGAAGCTGCATAAGCGACCAGAATACATTATTCCAGCTTGAATCCTGATCAACCAAAGGTTCGTGCGGCCAGTTATTCGACCAGGTATAATCTGTTCCCGGACGAATGGATGAGGACACCATCTGAGACCAATCCACAAACGCGGCAATTTTAACGGCTTCATCCGTTCTGATCACCCCGCCGGTAAATCCCTTCTCCCTGTTTCCATTAACCAGAAAATCGACAAGATAATCAACATTTGCTTTATAGGCGGCAGTTGAAGCGGCGGTATAAACCACACTTTTTTCCGTTAATATTGTTTTTTTGTGAAAGTCGTTTTTAACTCTGACCTTCACCGCGCCTGTTTGTTCTTCTGTTAATGATGACATGGGAACACCATACATTTCCTTACCATAATAGTCATATAGAAATTCGGCGCGTTTATGGAAAAAGTCTGATGTAAAGTCCGGGCCAAGATATGCTCCCATACCCAGCAGTGTGCCGTAATCCATTAAATCAAACTGCTGGAAATATCCCTTTCCTTCAACAATATCATCGTATGAATAAAGAACTTCACCGGATTCTGAGACAACCTGTTCCGGTATCGGCGGCACTTCTTTCACAAGTCCCGCTGAATAGTAAATGAGCGCCGCCACCATAACGATAGCGATAAACCAGAACGACGCGTAGAGCCCTTTCCTGCTCATCAGCCGCTCAATAAAATTGTTCATATAACCTCCAGTTTGTATTTCTACCTTCATGTGGTATTTGTGTTTAAAAAAATACTACCGGCACCAAATGCTATGTGACGGTAGTATATACATATAAAAAAATATTGCCTTAATTACCACCAGCGAGTGGGAATATACAAATATTAAATATCACATGCAAAAAATTAGGTGTTTTTTTGGATTTAATTGAAACCGAAAGATCAAATTATCGAGCGGGAATCATTTCAATATAGTGGTTAGAATCGGAAATCAGTTTGATCAAATTCTTTTCTTGAGGCTTTTACAAAGGTCATTCAGCGATATCTTATACAACATCTCCGTAAGATGCCCTCTTTCTTCCGTCCAGTAAAAGTGCATAGGACAAGGGTCTTCATCATTGCATTTGTCAAACCCCAGGATACAGCGGGAATAATCGTCAAGGCCTTCCACAACATCGACAATTTGATATAGATAGATATCTGATTTATTCCTGTTAATCCGATATCCGCCCTGATTACCCTGCACAGAATAAACAAATCCCGCTTCCGATAAATTATGCATCAGTTTAGCCAGGTATTTGTAGGGTATATCCAATTCCTTATGAAGATAATTGACGGAATAAATTTGCTTCTCATCGTTTGCAAGATAAATCAAAGCTCTGATGGCATATTCGGTGGTTTTTGATAATCTCAAAATGACATCCGTGATTTAACTAATGTTCATGCTGCGGAAGACTTTCAACCAGATACGGATCATTCACAGGGATAAGATTTCCTTTGGAGAGCCGCTTAAACACAATCCAGAAGAACCCAGAGAGTACAACCATCATGGGTCCAATTTCCCAGATGCTAAAAGCCGGTTCAGCTCCAAATACTGTCGGCATTACCATTATATAAAGATCAAGCCAGTGACCGATAAGGATGACCACAGCCATATACAGCATAATTTTATCATTCCTTTTTGTGGAGCGCGGCAGTAATACCAGAAAGGGAATCAGCCAGTTTAGAATCACATTTAAAAATGATAATGATCCCCATCCCCCGAAATGCCGGAAAATATAATAGGAGGTTTCTTCGGGTATATTCGAATACCAGATAAGCATATGCTGTGAAACCCACATATAGACCCAAAATACGCTGAACGACATGAGCAGCCGTCCCATATCCTGCAGGTGATCTGTTGTGTAAATATGTTTGTATCCAAGATTTCGCATAATTACCATAAATACTGTAATGATCGCCAGTCCGCTGAGGAACATTCCCGAGATAGACAGAAATCCAAAGACAGTGCTGTACCAATGCGGCTGCAGCGACATCAGCAGGTCAATGCTGGCCAGAGCGAAAGTATAAGCTCCCAGAATGATAAATATGGCCGAGTTTCGAACATTTTTTTTTGTATAAAGAACATCGCCATTTTGATCCTGAAGCCTTGAATTTTTTTCGATGATCTTAGTAAAGAAAATCCAGATAAAGAAATAAAATACTAATCGGCTAATAAAAAAACTCTTATTCAGCCACCCTGCTTTTCCGCTCAATATATCATCGCTGACCACAACAGAGTGATGACTCCATTCGTATAGCGTATGTATCCCGAAAACTAGTATGATAGCTCCGATCGCCGCCGCGGGCAAAGTTGACATGACTGCTTCCGGGATTCTGCGGAATGCCGTTCCCCATCCGGCATTGGAAACATATAAAACGGCAATAAAAAACGCGCCTCCAAGACCAAGACTGATCAAATAAAATTCCGCGATCAAAAAATTAGGCCATATACGACCCGGCGCGGTAAACAGACCAGCGACAAAAATAAGTAATCCCACCCCCGCTATACTTAACAAATATCGATTCACAGCTTTTGGAATAACCAATCCCGAAATATTTTTTATCATAGCTGACTCTCTTGTAATTTTCTTATATATGCTATCACCTGCCAGCGATCAAATCTTTCAATTTGTGTCGCGTAGGGCGGCATATTGTTAAAACCAAACGTGATTGTATGAAAAATCTGTCCATCTTTCATAAGTCTGATCCTGTCAAGCAGTAATGATGGCGGAGGCGGATACCCTCTCTGAACCACAAGACCGTCTCCCTTCCCACCAGGCCCATGACACATCTGACAAAATGTTTGATATACTACCTGCCCCCTCGCTAAATCGGCCAGGTTGTCCGGACCGAAAGGATTTAACAACTCATCACCCGCGCGGAAAGCTTCCTCCGCTGAAGCGCCGTAATGGAGCGGCATCATACCCCTTGGAATTGTTCCTTCTACAGTTTTTTGCTGTGTCTGACCGTTGTTAAAAAAAGGATTGGGAGTCTGGGATTTATATGCGTACGTTTTTGCCATATCCGGATAATAATCCCGGTTACGTTTTTCAGGGTCCTGCCCTAATAAAATCCTTAGAACAAATAATGTACCAACTATGATAATGGTAACTCCGAATAGCTTCTTCACTTACCGGCCTCCATATACTCCCTGATATCTATGACATGATACTGTTCCCATAGATTTTTTAGTATTTCCGCATCATAGGATGCGTTTTTTTCTTCCAGAGCAAGTACAAAATGATCATCAGTCACCTGATTATCCACAAGCTTTTTTAAATTTCCGGGATAAAGCTTTGTTCTGAAGAGCAACATAAAGACCACCCCCAGTCCACCGACCAGGATCGTCATTTCGAACATTACCGGCAAATAAGCCGGAAGCGAGTTGAATGGTTTTCCGCCAACATTAAGCGGCCAGTCAATCGATCCAATCCAAAACTGCGTATAAACCGCCAGTAATAATCCCAATGCCGCTGAGATTAAACAAACCCATGTCAACTTACTCGGTTTGAGCCCCATGGCTTCATCCAGCCCATGAACCGCATAGGGAGTATAGACGTCAAAAATGTCATAACCGGCTGACCGAGTGGCCCGCGTGGCCCTGATGATATCATCTTCATCAGCAAATATCCCCAACAATAACGGATTTTTCATCTATCTACCTCTCTCAGATCAAAATCATACAGATTCAGTTTCGGCTGCCATCGGAACTTCAACCGATTTCTCTGTTTCTTTATTTTCTCTCCTCCTGCCGTAAGTCAATACTCCCTTCACCTCTCCAATGGCGATAAAAGGAAGGAATCGGGCAAACAGAAGGAATACGGTAAAAAACAAACCAAAACTACCGAGCAGCGTCGCGATTTCTATACTTGTTGGAGCGTACATAGCCCAGCTCGAAGGCAAAAAATCCCTGTGCAAAGACGTGACTATTATTACAAACCTTTCAAACCACATCCCTATATTAATTACGATTGAGATAATAAACAGGGTCACGAGATTCGTTCTGATCTTTTTAAACCAGAATAACTGAGGAATAAAAACATTACACGTCACCATGGTCCAGTACGCCCAGGCGTAAGGCCCAAAGGCTCGATTTATGAACACAAACCGTTCATATTCATTGACCGAATACCATGCCATAAACATTTCGGTCGCATAGGAGAAGGCAACGATTCCACCGGTCACGATGATGATTTTACTCATTTTTTCCAGATGATTCAGAGTGATATATTCTTCGTAGTTGAGCACTTTCCTCGCGATAATCATTAAAGTCAGCACCATGGCGAAACCTGAAAACACAGCGCCCGCGACAAAATATGGTGGAAAAATAGTGGTGTGCCATCCCGGAATGACCGATGTGGCAAAATCCATGCTCACAATTGAATGCACCGACAATACAAGAGGAGTCGCCAGGGCGGCAAGAAGCATATAGGTGGTTTCATAACGATGCCAGGTGCGCATGGATCCGTTCCACCCAAAACTCATGATGGTGTAAACCATTTTTCTGATCTTTGTTTTCGCTCTGTCCCGGAGAGTCGCCATGTCCGGTATCAATCCGATATACCAGAATACCGCCGAGATCGTAAAATATGTGCTTATCGCGAAAAAATCCCACAATAACGGTGAACGGAAATTCACCCAAAGCGGACCTCTGAAATTCGGGTATGGCGCGATCCAGTAAAAAAACCAAGGCCGTCCCATATGTATTAACGGAAAGATGCCCGCGCACATAACGGCGATCAAAGTCATTGCCTCGGCTGAGCGGTTGATCGAAGTTCGCCATCGTTGCCTAAATAGAAACAGGATAGCGGAAATCAATGTGCCGGCGTGACCGATTCCAACCCAGAAAACAAAATTAGTGATATCAAACGCCCAGCCCACTGTCTTGTTAAGACCCCAGGTTCCGATCCCGACTTTGATCTGATAACTGACGGCCGCGATACCCAGCATCAGAAATGAAGAAGCTGAAATAAAAGCGATCCACCATAATTTTGTCGGCTTTTTTTCCAGAGGCTTCGAGATATCGTCTGTTACCTGTTTGAGGGATTTATTTCCTTCAATTATTGGCTTTCTAAGTGCCGAATAGGTCATGGACATGCTGTTAAACCTCTCCGTCTAATTTATTATCATTACGCACCTTGGTCATATATCCGACATTTGGCCGGAAATTCAATTCTTCCAACATATGGTAATGTCGAGGATTCACTTTGATTTTTGCGATGCGGCTTTCCGGGTTTAATTTATCCCCGAAAACAATGGCATCCGCCGGGCATGACTGCTGACAGGCGACCTTAATTTCACCATCAGCGATCGGTCTGTTTTCCCGTTTTGCTTTCGCTTTTACATCCTGAATTCGTTGTACGCAAAGAGAACATTTTTCCATTACGCCTCTTGAACGTGTCGTGACGTCGGGATTCAGGACAAGATTTTCTTTCTTCTCCTCAGTCAGATATTCAAACCAATTGAATCTGCGAACCTTATAAGGACAGTTGTTCGCGCAATACCGGGTTCCAACGCACCGGTTATATATTTGCTGATTGATTCCCTCATCGCTGTGAACGGTCGCCAGAACAGGACAAACTCCTTCGCAGGGCGCGTGATCACAATGCTGGCACATGACCGGTTGATGCAGCACATCAACATCGCCGTCATCTCCGGAATAATAACGATCGATCCGGATCCAGTGCATTTCCCGCCTGCGGTACACCTCGTCTTTTCCTACAACCTGTATATTATTTTCAGCCTGACAACTGATCACACAGGCGGAACATCCTGTACACCGGTTGAGATCAATGCTCATACCCCAGTGATAACCGGTATAGACATGATCATTCTCCCACAATTGCAGACTTTCATGTTCAAAATGATTTCCGGAAGAGGGATCATTTTTAAATTCCGATACAACCGTTTCACGAACCATATTGCGGCGATGCCCGCCCAGGTTTTTCGGTTCCGTAATCGTCTGATGTGTTTGAGTGAGCGCAAGATGCGCGCTTTCACCCGTCGGATTGACTGTCACACGGCCTGAATAGAAAAAATTCCGGTTCCGGCTGGTTACAAAGATAAAGCTGTTCTTTCCAACCGTCCCGCCCTTCTCAACCGTCAGACGGCTCTCCAGCCATTGCGGCCCTATTTCCGAAAAACGGTCCGTTCCTTTTCGCCCGTAACCCAGCGCGACAGATATAACATTTTTATGCTGCCCGGGCTGCAGAAGAACCGGGAGTTTAATCTCCCTGTCATGCATGGTCAAACTGACCACATCTCCCTGTTCAACCTCTAATTCGCCGGCCGTGGCCGGAGCCATACAGGCGTAATTATCCCATACAACTTTAGTGATCGGATCAGGCAGTTCATGCAGCCAGGGATTATGAGCGTTGCGCCCGTCCAGCATCCCGATTTTTTGATAGAGCACAAGTTCAAATCCGTCTTCATTTTCCGCATTCATAATTTCCGGTCGAGTCAGTGTTCCCATCCGGAAATCGCTCAACCTGACAGTTTTCTGTTGCAGATTCGCAAATCCGTCATGAACCGATTTATCCCAAAATTTTTGAAAATCCGGTTCCTGATTCTGCATCCTGAACAAGTTTTTTTTCCAATACTCCTGCATGATCTCCAAATCTGCCCGGGTGTCATTCATCCACATCGCCAGACACTTGCGTAATGAACGGGTATCTCCCAGTTTTGGGATTACCGGCTGTGACATACCGATAACACTTCCCGTGATCCTGAAATCATCCCAGGATTCAAGCGGATGATCCGGCGGGCAGACATATCTGACCAATTCGGATGTCTCATCATGATGATCGCTGAAGGAAATGGTTAACGGTACATTTTTGAGCGCTTTTATAAATCTCTGCTGATCGGGATAACTGTATACCGGATTTACATCAGACAAAATCAGTGCCTTTACTTCACCGGTTTCCATTTTTTCAACTAGTTCCTGAAAGGCCCGGTCATTTCCCCGCCACTGATAGGAAGGATTATCCGTTTCAATCGTTTTGCCATAATTGCCAAGAAGGAAATTTATATAATTTACCACCGACTGCGTCTCAGTATCATTCATTCCGCTTATGATAAGACTTCTCCCCTTCGATTCCCAAAGGGTATCCGCAAGATCATCAATCTGTTCACGATCTACTTTTGTGGTCGGCTCAACAGAATTCCATGGCAAAGCCTCTGTACCGGATTTTTTTGATAATATTTCAGCGATTGCCATTAATGTAATAACGCTCTCATCTTGCGTAACGGTCACTCTCCGGTCGGCATTTGAGCCCGTCAATGACATCCGGCCCTCAAACTGAATATGATAAGAATATCCGTTAACGGACTCATCCGGTCTTCTCTTCGATGTATATGCTTTGGTAAACTCTACGGGAGAGATCCATGTACCCAGGAAATCCGCGTCAAAACTTACAATCACGTCAGCGAGATCAAACCGGTAATGTGGAAGGATCCTATTGCCAAATGTTTTTTCATGCGCATCAAGGATCGCGGAATATGAAACAGGATCATATTCAATATGCCCGCTCTTCTTATATCTTTCTAAAAATCGGGCGATCATTGCGCCGGTCGTTTGACTTGCCAGCGTGCCCGTCAAAAAATAAACACCGTCGTTGATATTCTTGAGTTCTGACGTAATATCCCTATCAATCACCGACCACTCGACAGGAATACCGGCGCGCATCGGCTTTTGCAGTCTCTGTGAATCATAGAGACCAAGAATCAACGCCTGCCCAACAGCGCAGACACCGCCTTTTGAAATCGGATGCTCAGGATTGCCTTCAATTTTCACCGGCCTGCCGTCACTATTTTTTGTCAAAATTCCGCAGGAGGCTTCGCAGCCTCTGCAGGTTGAAGCGTACCAGTATGCCTCACCCGGAACAACTTCTTCCTGTCGGTTCAGCAGCGGAATCGCTTTCTCAACCGGCCCCTTAACACAGGAAGCCAAAATCGAACCTGTAACGGTAAAACCGGCTGCTCTTAAGAAAGACCGGCGTGATAATCCGGATTTTGCCAGTTTTGAATCTTTTTCAAGAAATTTGCTCAACGATACCGGTTCAGGGAATTCAGTTTCAAGTGTTTCCTGAAATTCTTTGGTATTTTCTCTTTCTTCAATACCCTTCCAGTATTTCTTTTCCTGATCAGTTGACATGCTTATTTTCCGTTATTTTTTTTTCTTAATAGTTCAATTTATCCATGTATCGAACATTTAATAATGGCAAACCGTACAGCTTGTTGAAGCATATTTACCTTTCAATTCCGGAACGAGTCCGTTATTGACATCCCTGTGACAATTCACGCACCATCCCATGGTCAAATCAGGGATTTGTGTGACTTTTTCCATGGTTTCAACAGGTCCGTGACAGGTCTGACACGCCACACCGCCATTAACATGCCTGCGGTGATCAAAGAATACAAAATCGGGAACTTTATAGACACGAACCCATTCGATTGGCTGTCCGGTTTCTCCCATATATTTCATCTCATCGGTAGAAAAGCCGACCGCGTCATAGACTTTTTGTAACTGGTCAGAAACAATCAGTTTTGCAGGCCTGTTTTCTTCCTGCGCCTTCTGTTCCTCAATTTTAACTTTATCCCATCTTGATGTTACAAACCGATGACAATTCATGCATGTTGCCGCATCGGGAATCACCGCGTATCTGCTTCGTTCAGCGCCGTTATGGCAATAGGTACAGGCCATTTGCAAATCGCCGCTATGAAGTCTGTGTGAAAATGCCACTGGCTGTTCCGGAGCGTATCCCTGACTGATTCCCGGCAGATTCAGATTAACACTGCTCATATAAATCAGCGTCCCCGCGAAGAGGGCGATTATCAATACAATAGCAATATTCCTGTTAGTCATTTTTCACCATTCCTGAATACACATTTCGATTTAAAATTTCTCAGTTTTCGGCGACCTGTCCAAAACCTTCAGCTTGTGATGTCATGTCTGTTTTTCTAAGGAACAGTACTACAACAAGAGACAAAGCAGCAAGTCCGACAAATACAAAAAATCCGCTGGCGTAGCCCTGAATGCCCTGGCTTTCAACAAAAAATCCGAGTAGAGGCGGGATAAGAAATCCGCCAAGAGCTCCTAAACCGCCTACCCAGCCGGCCCCTCCCCCGACAGCCTCAGAGATATACTGCGGCACAAGTTTAAATACACCGGCGTTATTCACCCCCATACCAACCGCCATCAGAATAAGACCGGTAATAGCGAGAATGGTCATATTTGAAAAAATTAATAAAACCGCTCCAATTATCATGGTAGTAATAGAAAATATGATGGTAGGCACACCGCCAAACCGGTCAGAAGCGCTGCCACCCGCGACTCTTACGAGTGACGCTAATACCGAATATAGCATTGTAAGCGCGCCGGCTGTTTTCAGATCCGTACCGAAATATTCCTGCCAGTATGTCGGGAACCAGACAGTAAGGGCCAGAAATCCACCGAAAGTCGTGAAATACAGAAAAACAAGCGCCCATGTTCTCCAGATTAAGGCCGCTTTGATCAGCCCCTCCAATACGCCTCCCTGTGGAAAAATTTCCTGTCCGGCATCAGCAGCAACATGCCTTGATTCTCCGGCGGATTTTCCTTTGCCTTCTTTATGGATCTGAAAATAAAAAGCATTCGGGGCATAAAGGAAATACAATACAATCCCCGCGACGAGCACAATCAGCCAAACGGCATACGTATTGGTTAATGCTAAAATCCCAATCAGCAGCGGAATAAGGAATGAAAAAAGACCGGGGGCGATGTTACCGAACCCTGCGTATGCTCCCAGCGCCCAGCCTTGTTTCTGTTTCGGAAACCAATAGGATACCTGCCCGATACCCACAGAAAATGTCGCGATCCCGCATCCGCTAAATAGAGCCAGAAACAGCAATACAGGGTAATGATTCATGTTAAGATTTTCAGGACCAACTGTATATAGCAGAATGAATAAACCGGACATACCCAAAAACGACAATAGAAGCAGGATCAAGAATGGTTTTCTTCCGCCGGTCGTATCAACCCAGGCGCCAAAAGGAATACGAAGCAGCGAACCGGATAAATTCGGCATCGCCACAAGTAAGCCTAACTGAACGGATGTCATCATCATCGTCTGATTTATTAGCTTTGCGGTCGGGCCAAAAAGCGAAACCGCCGCAAATCCGACAAAAAAACCGGCTGTCGTACCAAATAACGCTTTAATTGGTGATCCGGTAAGTAAACTGTTCTGCTTATCGGGTCTCATAAGATTCCTTTATACTGTTCTTTATTTACGTTTGATGACAAATCCCGGTGTACGAATTGTTTTTCTGTCCCAGTTCCACCTTACAAGCTGCGGTTTTCTCCAGAGATACGGATTCGGAACCACCAGAACATGAACAAGCCTGGTAAATGGGAATAACAGGACAATCAGAGAATTACCTATAATATGAAGCTTAACCATAATCGGCATTGGTGTCACATAAGCGATATCGGGAGTAAAAGTAAGTAATGACCAGAGGTACGGCGTCATAGATGCCGCGAACCAGGAGCTTCCCCAACTGTGAAAAACAGCAGTATAAAGACCGGTGATCACCTGGAGGAATAATATGGACAGCACAATCCAGTCAAACGGGCTTGTCACCGATTTTGTCTTACTGTCTGTCAGCCGGCGGGCAAACAGATTGACCATTCCGATCAGTGTAAAAAGACCTGCTATAAAAGCGGTTATCTCCAGGATATAAAGCCTGAGCGGATTGCTGTTCCAAATCAGGACCTGTGACGGGATCAGGAAACCGATCAAATGCCCGAAAAAAAGCGTGATAATGCCGTAGTGAAACGGAACCATTCCCCAAAAATGAACCCTGTTTTCAAGAAACTGGGAAGATAAACTGGAATAGCTGTATCCGTGTTTTCTGTACCGAGAAATAGTCACGCCAAAAAACGTAAAGAGCGCGACATACGGAAGTACGGCGAACCAGAACAAATTCAATGATGTAAAAAAAGCTGCATTTTGGGCCATAATTTTCACCTGATACTTATGGTTTAATGATTCTACCAATTAAGTTTTTACTTTTATTCTCAGGATCAAACTTGAGCTGAGACTCTGTCTCCGGACATTTTTCCGGATGAGGCGTATTTTTCATCAATTACATATTTCAAAATTTCAATAACCGGTTTATAAGGATTATCACCTGAGAAATTTTTTAGAATTTTCCCGATGGCCGGAAGGAGATAATTTTCCGAAAAAATCTGAACCTCATCACTCTCAAGCACTGCCATCAATTTAAGACAATGGCTGAGATGATCCGGCAATTCGACTGACTCGGTGATTTTGAACTCTTCCAGCGATTGTCTCATTTTGACAAGAAATTCTCCGCGCTGATAATCTTCTCCGTATAGATGCCATCCTATTTCCAGGCAGGTTAAAGGATTCATATCAAACGATCTGGTAAACAGCTCTTCGATATCAGAAAGTTCGGTTCTTTCAACATACTTTATAAATTCATCATATTTTTGACGATTTTCTTCATCAACATCAATCTGTTTTCCGAGCTCCGCTGTATTTTTTTGATAGTCTATCACAGGATAAGAAAATACTTCCGCAAATGAATTGAACATCTTATTCATTATAATCCCCTCTTCGGTTCTTCTCTGAATCCAAATCCAACGGATTGTTTATGTTCTAGTGGATCCTTCATCATTTCGATCGCCTCTTCCCTGTGAGACGGCGGAATAACAAACCGGTCATTGAAGGTACAGAGAGAAGTCAGCTTATATATGGATTCCGCTTCCGCCACCGAGCAATCCGCTTCCAGGAGCATTTTCTCCGCCACATTCATTTCAATATCACCTACTGTGACCGCCCGGCGATAATTCCGGACTGCCATTTGTTTTTTCAGTACATACCGTATTTTACTGTTATTTCCCGCCGCAAACATTTTACCCAGGTATTCGATCGGAGCGCGCGCTTTATCAAAATCAGGAAAAAGCCCTTCCGCTTCATTTTTGACTGTTTTTCCGTCAAAACTTGAAATAACAGGAAGCATTGGCGGCACATAAAACAACATGGGCAAGGTTCTGTATTCAATATGCGGTGGCAGAGCCAGTTTCCACTCTTTTACAAATTTATAGACCGGAGATTTTTGAGCGGATTTGATCACATCATCATGGATGCCGTTTTCCCGGGCCGCTTTTATGACTTCAGGATCAAATGGATCCAATATCATATCACGCTGCGCTTCAACCAGTTCCTTGTCACTTTTTTTCGCGGTTTCATCAATCCTATCCGCGTCATAAAGCAAAACACCGAGATACCTGATTCTTCCCACACAGGAATGAAAACAAGCAGGCGCCTGGCCCGTTTCGATACGCGGAAAACACAAAATACACTTTTCTGATTTACCGGTTGACCAGTTATAGTATGTCTTTTTATACGGACAGGCGGATACACAGGACCGCCAGCCGCGGCATCTTTCCTGATCAAGAAGAACAATTCCGTCCTCACCACGCTTATACAACGCGCCAGAAGGACAAGAAGCGACACAGGCCGGATTGATACAATGATTACAAATTCTCGGAAAATAAAAAAACATCAGACGTTCAATGGCAAAGAGCTGACTTTTCTGTTCTTCGGTAAGCGCGGTAAAGTTTGGATCATTTTCGGCATAAACGGGGGATCCGCTTAAATCATCATCCCAGTTCGGTCCGGATTCGATATCTATGTATTTACCGGAAACCATTGAAACCGGCGTGGCTGTCGGTTGATCATTCCCTTCCGGCGCGTTGAACAATTCATCATATTTATATGTCCACGGTTCATAATAATCCGCCATGCTCGGCATGGATGGATTATGAAAAATATTAGCGACGATTCGCGCTTTTCCGGTTGACTTTAACGTGAGTTTGTTCTTATTTAACTGCCATCCTCCGTTATATTTCTCCTGATCCTCCCACTTTGTCGGATATCCCGTGCCCGGTTTCGTCTCAACATTATTCCACCACATGTACTCCGTTCCCTTGCGGTCGGTCCAGATATTTTTACACGCGATGCTGCATGTATGGCACCCGATACATTTATCGAGGTGAAAAACCATTGATATTTGCGATCTGACATCCATTTTATATTTCCTCTTGAATCGTTATTACCAATTTAATTCGGGAAGTTTTCGAACCAGAATATGTGTATCCCTGTTTGATCCCGTAGGTCCCCAATAGTTAAAATGAAATGTAAACTGCCCGTATCCTCCAACCAGCATATTGGGCTTCAAACGGGTCCTCGTCAGACTGTTGTGTCCGCCAGCCCGCCGATTTCCGCGCATGGGGGATTTTGGAACCGAGAATGTGCGCTCAGGTGAATGATACTGAATACAAATTCCCCTTGGAATACGGGCGCTGACGCATGCTCTCGTTACCACAACCCCGTTGTCGTTATACACTTCAACCCAGTCGTTGTCATTGATGCTGAGTTCGGCCGCGTCCTTATCATTCATCCAGAAAGGTTCAACACCCCGTGAAAGCGTTGTCATGCGGTGGTTGTCCCCATAGGTCGAATGAATATGCCATTTCCCGTGCGGAGTTAAATAATTCAGCATCATCGATTTTGTTTCTTTATCACTGAATGTCAGATCCGCGTATTGTGATGGTGAGGGTTTCGGTTTATAAGTGGGCAGATGTTCACCGAATTGAATATAACCGGGATGATCAAGATAGAAATGCTGTCTTCCCGTCAACGTTCTCCAGGGCACATCCCTTTCCACATTATAGGTGAACGGAGAATAAGCTCTGCCGTCCGTTACCAGGCCAGACCACATGGGGCTGTTTACGAATCGCCGGGGCTGCGCCTGAAGATCGGTGTATCCCACTCTCACATCTCTGGATTTCTCCACAAGATCAGCTAACGGCAATCCGACTTTTTCTTCAAGATTCTTGTAGGAACGATATGATAATTCACCGTTTGTAACGGTAGCAAGATGCAGGATGACATTGCAGGTATCTTCATCTTCATCCAATGAAGGATATGTGTTTCCCCCCCAGCTTTCCGTCGGATGCGTTGCCAGCATGGCGTCATAGAAATCATCTATCTCGTAGTGAGTTCCATGCGCG
>JBFXGD010000031.1:0-28285 GCA_050178385.1 Calditrichaceae bacterium | reverse complement strand
CAAAGTATTAAAGGTTGGATTCTTGAGAAAATGAAAGGACTGGCAGTCGGACTTGTGCTTTTTACGCCGATTCTGGTTCTGTTCTATTTTTTTCTGAGAAATTATCCTGATACCTGGTGGTTTTGGACGGCGACGGCGCTATTTGTTTTTTCGGTGATCATAGGAAGAATCGCGCCACAGGTCATATTCCCATTGTTTTATAAATTTGAAAAATTGGATAATGAAGAATTGCTCGGCAGAATGAACCGGCTCGCGGGGAATGGTAAATTTAATCTGGACGGCGTTTATCGTTTTAATCTAAGCAAAACCACAAACAAGGCAAACGCGGCTTTTACAGGATTTGGAAAATCTAAAAGAATCATTTTGGGAGACACCCTACTGGAAAAATTTTCTCTGGACGAGATTGAAACTGTTTTTGCTCATGAAGTCGGACATTATGTTCATAAACATCTTTTAATCGGAGTCATTACGGGTACAATAACAAGTTATTTAAGTCTGTATATCGCGCATATCATTTACAGCGGTATGGTTTTTTCCTGGGGCTTTAACGGGTTGAGTGATCTTGCGGCATTGCCGCTGCTTTCAATCGTTCTTGGAGTCATCACTTTCATATTTAATCCGGTTGAGAATGCAATCAGCCGGCAACATGAACGGCAAGCTGACCGTTATGCTCTGGATAACAGCAATGAGCCGGAAGCGTTTATCGTCGCGATGCAAAAATTAAGTGACACAAATCTGAGTGATCAGTCACCAAATCCGGTGGTGGAATTTTTGTTTCACAGTCATCCTTCTGTCTCCAGAAGGGTGCAATTTGCGGAGCAATATTTAAGATCATAAAATTTCGCGCGGGAAAACATTGAAAAAAGAAGTAATAAAAAAAAGCCGGTTTAGAATGTTTCTTTCTTTGACGAAGTGGATCTTCGCGGGTATTTTATTATCGGCTCTGATAATCATTTTACTTCATTGGCAGACAAATGTTGTCGCCAACGCCATTGCTTCTTACCTTAATCATGAGTTAAAAGACACAGGCAGGTTTCATTACATATCCTTAAAAGGCAATCTGCTCAATCATGTCGTTATTGAAAACCTTGAATTCGAATTAAATGACCAGATACACATCAGAAGCAACCATGTTGATCTTAAGTACAGCCTTCTGCCATTGTTAAAAAATCGTGTAAAATTATCACGCATATTTTTTGACAGTCTGACGATCAACCTGCCCGGCAGGGTAAATTCGCAGATCGATGATGAGAGCAAGGAATTTGTTCTTGATTCTACGCTCGCGCAGTTGCAGAAAGCGGTTTATGTGGACAGTCTGCTGCGAACACTTCCGGAGATTGAGCTGGATGATTTTGAAATTGTCGCGGGCAAAGTGGATGTTGTTAATCCGAAGCTCGGGTTTGATGATATTTATTTAAAGTTTGATCTCTCCATAAATAAAGATTCATATAAGCTGAATGTATCAAAATTGTCCGGTAAGTGGCCGGATAAGGATTTTGCGCTGTCCAATCTGCATTTTCAGATTATTGGTGATGAGCGGCATGTGACAATCAATCAGTTTCAGTTATACACGGAACGGTCAAAAATTTTTCTTACCACCGATATTTATCTTGAAGACTCGCTGCATATTGTTCTCTCCTTTGATGAAATTCAGCTGGATTTATATGATCTGTATCTGCTGACAGGGGATGAAAAGATCAAAGACGGCAATCTGAGCGGTAAGTTTTTATTTATAGGTTCTCCGCAGAATTTTGGAATGGACCTTGCCTTAAAGGGCAGATGGAACGATTTAATCGTCAGGAATGCCGCTCTGAAGGGTGAGTATGAATACGGTGATATCAATGTCGACTATTTAAAAATAAACGCGAATGACGCGGATGTTTATTTTAATGGGATATTGAATCAGGCGACAGGAATTGCCGGTTTATTGACATTTAATAATATAAATTTGCATCAGTTTGCGCGGCAATATGAGCCAAGCCGAATCAACGGCAATTTAAAATTTAGGCTGGATGGTTTGAATTTTAAAAAACCTACAGGACAGGGGAGTCTTTACATATTTGACAGCAGCCTTGGCAATATTAGTCTTGATTCATTACGATTCGCCATAAAGGCTACAAAAGGCGATAAAGAAATTATGCAGCCCTCCTATGTGCAGTTCAATCCAACATCCCGTTTCAATCTCTACGGAACCCTGGATCACGAAAACCAAATGGATTTAAAGTTGTCCACGAATGAGAATCAGCTTGGAATTCTCCTGAGTCAATTCAGTATAATTGATAGTCTCGATGCCGCGTTTGATGCGGAATTTATGGCAAAAGGCCCGCTAATGGATCCTGATATTATTGGAAAATTCTGGATAAAACAGCTAAATTACGATACCGTTCACCTGGACAGTATTTCGCTTGATCTATATACGAACAGAATTGCATCAAGCCGCAATGGTCAGGCCACATTCCGAATTAAATCGGGTAGTATTGAAGATGTTCCGGTCACTGATGTTCTTATGAGTGTCGATATCGACAGCAACAGGCTGGAAATTCCGGAACTAAGCATAAATAGTCTGCAAAATTATATCAGCGCCGTGTTTAATGTAACCTTTAATGAAAAATACACAGAAATCATTTTTGATAGTTTTAAGGCCGAGTATGAAAAATACTGGCTTTCAAACGACGATAATATTGAATTTATAATTGATTCATCCGGTGTGAGCATCGAGCGATTCAGATTGCACGGTCCGAAAAAATCCGCTTTGGAAATTAGCGGATTCTGGGATAATACAATTGAGGACGCGCAGATCTATGTTGTGCTTGACAGTATGTCGATTGAACCGTTTCAACAATTCTGGGAAAATAAATTCAGCGCTGGGGGGGTGATAAACGGTTGGATAGAATTAATTACCCCGTTGCACGATCCTATAATGGATATAAAGGTGACTGTAGATGATCTGATCTATAATGAAACCCGCCTGGGAGATATCCGAAGTCAATTCCAATATGTAAATAAAAATATCTCTATTAGGGAATTTAAAGTGACGGAGGCAAATTCGAGCTTAATAATCGATGGGGATCTTGCGCTTGTATTCGGGAAAAACGTCAAAAAAGGATTCAGATTTCTGGAGGATACGGAAGCGCATTTAAAGATAGACTGGTCAAATTTATCACTATATAGATACTCATCATTGTTTAAGCTGAGATACCCGTTGAGCGGAATAACAACAGGCAGTCTTGAAATGAGCGGAAGCGTTTCAAATCCCGTGCTGAAACAGAATCTTTCGCTGGTAAATTTCAGATATAAAGATTTTATCGTTGATTCCTTAAAAATGTTCGCGCAGTATAACAGCGGATATATTCTTGTGGACAGTCTTCAGGGTAGTCTTAATAACACATCATTTGATGTAAAAGGTTGGCAGAAATATAATCTGAACCTGGCCCATCCGGAATTTGATATTGCCGATCAGCCATTTGAACTTTTGCTAAAGAGTAAGGATAACGAAATCAGTTTACCCGGTCTGTTCAATGAACAGCTTGAATCGATCACAGGCAATTATGAGCTTGAATTATATATGGGAGGAACACTTGAAAAACCAGGCGTCACCAGCGGGTTTGTCAGATTAAACAATGGTGAAATTCTGCTTTCAAGGGTAAGGGATACGATAAAGAATGTTACTTTTAACGCGGAAATCGATGATTCTGTGCTAAAAATAAATAATTTCTCCGGTTATTCGGTAAAGAAGAAAGATTTTCTGGAGAAAGGCTGGCATTATGTAAGAAAATTGACGGCGCTTCTTCGAGGAAAGACGATTAGGGAAGGATATCTGGAAGCGAAGGGAACTGTCGATCTTTCAAATGTTTTACGTCCCGGTCTCAATATAGATGTACTAACACAAGAATTTTACATTGACTATTTTGTAGAAAATACATCGCTTTTAGTTTCATCGGATAATATAAAAGTTATCGGCAGGGACACTATTATGGTCACCGGTGATGTTTACATACCTCAGGGTTTTTATGAAGTGGATCTGGGTCAGATGCAGAGGAATATTTATCTGACCAGTCCTTCAGCTCTCGATCTGGAACCACCGTTCATCGCTTACAATCTAGATGTACAGATACCCGGTAATTTTGTTATTTCTAGCAGCCCGCTGGATTTAACAAATAATTTTAAAATCACCATCCTGGGAGACCTTCAGACCATATTGGAACCAGCGGCAGAACTGACAAAAATAAATGGTCATCTCGAAGTTGTGTCCGGAAAATTCTCTTCTTTGAACCAAAATTTCGGAGTCAAATCAGGTAGCATCGATTTTACTAATCCAAATAAAATTAATCCGGATATCAGTATTGTCGCTGAAAAAAAAATCGCCAGTAAAATTTTCCAGCTCAACATTACGGGAAACCTGGAACAAATGCGCCAGGATATACTTGTAAAAGATCTGGATGGTAACGAACTTCATATGACTCCCCAGGATAAAATCACACTGCTGACTCTTGGCGCCGACACGGATATGCTCTCATCCAATGCGGATTCAACCTTCCGAAATGTGGGGGAAGAAGTGGCAACCACATCTATGCTTACGGCAGTGGAGCGGGGAACCGAAACATTCACAGGTCTCGATAAGGTGGAGATTGATTCAGATTCTAAATTTCTGGATCTTCAGAAAATGAAACTTAATAACGGTCTGAAGGACGCGTCTATTTCACTTGGAAAGTACTTAACCAGCGATTTATATATTGAATACCGTACTCAGTTCGGTAACAGCGTTCCGGCGCCGAAACTAAGCTGGGACGCGGGGAACAGGCTTGGTCTGGAATACCGGATAAACCGAAACTGGTCCTTTGACAGCTATTACGAAAAAACCATTCAGGGCAATAATAAAGTTCAGATCGGTCTATCCTGGGAAGTGACATTTTAGAATCAGGGAAAAATGAAATCAAAAATATTTATCAGACTGACCTTCTGTTTTATTTTCAGCTTCATGCTGTATTCGCATTTATTTGCCGCAAGCGAGATCAGCAAAATCACCTTCAGTCATAATAAATATTTTACGGCAAAAGAACTCACAGAGATCATCAATTCCAAAAAAAAGGATACGTTTGAACCAAGGATGATCAAACTGGATAAAATTTTACTGAATAATTTTTACCGGAAGAAAGGTTTTCTCACCGTTGAGGTGGAAGACAGTCTTATTTATTCAAAAAAGAAAGAAAAAGTCGAGCTCCATTATCTGATAAATGAAGGGCAGCGTTACTATTACGGCGGGGTGCGATTTGATGGCGTCAGCGAGATACCTGAAGAAAAACTAATAAATCAATTCAAAAATATCCCTTTATTATCCCAATTTGATGAAGGCCTGATAAATGAGGCCAAGCAACGTGTGGAAAATGTTTATTATAATTCGGGCAAGCCGTTTGTCAAGATCACCAATGACTATGTATTTGAGCAGGATTCGCTGGTAATCTCTCTTTTCACAATTCAGGAAAATCAGACGGTTTATATAAAGGATATTCAGTACACGGGGACAAAATTAGTTCAAAAATTTCTAATTCGCAGAGAGCTGGAGATAAAAAAAGGCGAATTGTATAATCGTGAAAAGATGGAACTATCACAACAAAATATTTACGGAACCGGTTTGTTCAAGTACGTCAGGTTCGAAATTGAGCCGATCGCGGCAGAACCCGGTAGTGTCAATCTAAAAATATATGTGCAGGAAAAAGATCCGAGATGGTTTGGAATACATCTTGGTGTCGCCAATGAGCAGGAGGACTACTACGGGAGCAAGCTTGAATTTACAGTACAGGGCGGGCACAGAAACCTGTTCGGAACTGCCCGAAACGTAAGTCTTCATGTGACTCCATCTTTTTTATATGAAACAAAAGATCACAAGATTTTGAATCCGGAAAATAAGATTTCTTTTATGTTTGTAGAACCATGGATAGGATATACCAGGACACCGGGAATTTTTCAGGTTTCATATCACCAGTACCGGCCATCCAACAGCGGAGATTTTAATCTCCTAAAAACTTCATTCGGTGTTATGCACAAATATCCGAATAAGATTGAATTGTCAGGAGCAATTGAGGCAAAATTTCTGGATATTTTAAGCAAGTCTGAAATTGATACTACTATTCTAACAGGGATTAGTCAGGATCAGAATCAAATTTATACCGTTCGGCTCTATGGCGCTAAAGATACGCGCAAAAACATATTTAATCCGGTAAATAGTTCACTTACCGATCTTAGCGTCAGTTTTTCAAACAGTTTTGGCAGGGATAGCAATAATAACAGGGAAATTAATCAATACTTCACCGTCATAAGTTCCTGGCAGCGTTATCAGCCGATAAAAGTCAAAATATTTGATTGGAGACGGAACTTTACAATTGCCACACGCTTAAAAGTGGGTGGAATAGTTGAGATAGGCAAAACAGAGGAGATTCCGATCAGTGACCGGTTTTATGCCGGTGGGGCCAACACAGTCCGGGGATATCCGGAACAGTTGCTTGGGCCGGCCTCCACACTAGACGCAGATGGCAAAATTGAAGAAGCCGCGGGGGGAAAAATGCTGTATTTATCTAACGCGGAGTTAAGAATTCCATTATTCTGGCTTTTTGTATTGGAGAATTTTATTGATGCGGGGTATGTATGGAGAGAGATCGGCGATTTTAGACCTGCGGATATAAAGGCATCTATCGGCGCCGGTCTGGCTTTAATGACGCCTCTTGGCCCGGTCAGGCTGGACTATGGATATAAATTGATGAGAGATGAACAGGATAGCGCATCCTATTCGATTCATCTTGGATTCTATTTCGCGTTTTGATCTTTTGTGATCGGTGGATGTTGGGTTCAAATGCGAAATTGTTGCTTTGAAAATCACATCATATTAAATTAATAATTTATTATAATTTCATAATAAGCTGATTTGGGGATTTATCAAGGAGATTTTTCAATGAAATTGATGAAGCTTACAGCGGTTCTGCTTTTAATTACGGGAATCACATTTTCCTGCTCTTCCATAAAACCAGAGGAGGAATATTACAAATCTGCCACGGATGCCTACGCAAAAGAAGATTTCTCCGGCGCAGCGGAAAATTTTAAAAAACTGGTCGAAAATTATCCGACCGGAAAAAAATATGCTGAATCCTTGTTTATGTTGGGCTTTATAAACGCGAACAACCTTGAGAATTTTAAGGATGCCGAAAAATATTATAATGAATTTATTAAAAAATTCCCGGAGCATGATCTTGCGGATGATGCCCGGTATGAGCTTGATATGCTGGGAAAAGATATAAACAATCTTCCCATGTTTCAAAATTTAGACACCGATACAACCGGCCAATAAATTTTTCACATAAACAAAGCTGATTTCATATCGGCTTTGTTTTTTCATTTGTTTTGGATGAAACTTTTTTATTTGCCATTAGTAATATCTCTTTTGTTGGACAAATATTAATCTGAGTAAGGGAAATGAGAAAAGTATTATTTAATCTTAGCGCTATATTATTGTTAATATTTGCAATTGAACCGAACCCTGCCGCTGCGTCAGAATCTGACAGCTTACAATCCTTTGTCGAGCTCCGCACTTTTATGGATCAGGAGCAGGTAGCTCTGAACAGGGAAGTCGTATATGTGGTTGATATGTCATGGTCAGGGGAATTAAGCCGCTATAAAATAATAGACGCAGGTGACCCGGCTGCCGCGAATTTGAAGCTGAGAGGCAGCGGATCATCAAATCGCTTCTTTACAGATGATAAAGGAAATCCGCATTCCGTTAAAAGAATCACCTACTATTTTACACCGGTAGAGTTAGGAATGGCCTATGTTGATGGTGTGACAATCAGGTACGAAGACACGCTGACAGGGCAGCAGGAAACGCTTAGCGCCCGCCGTCTTGAAGCTAAAATAATTAATCCCATTCCTGATAAAAACAATGGTCCAATACTTGAAATGGTGATTGTCTGGATGTTTATTTTAGCTTTTTCATTTGCCGTCGTCTTCTATGTCCTCAAATATTTCAGAAAACGAAAATTGAATCAGCGAATTCCGGAAGCAGAACCGGTATCAATTGAACAGAAATATCTGCAGATTCTTAAGGAAACGATTTCCTCTTCGGGAAAGCCACCCACTGAAAGTCTGAATTTACTGACAAAAATATTCAATAGTTACGTTTCTGAAAAATATAAGCTTACGGGCGGATTCTCTTCTGAATTTATTAATGAAAAATTCAAAAGCGAAAATTTAAACCCTGAAATAATCAATAAGTTGAAACAATTATATGACCGGGCGGAGTTAACAAAATTTGCCGGAGAGGATATTTCAGCAAACGAATTCCATCTGTTTTATGATACAGTTGAAATGGCCTTAAGTCGCTTTGAAAATATATCCGGTCTGAGTAATGTAAAATGAAAGCGTAAATCAAACGGCCGGTTTTAATTAGAATAAACATACTCTCCTTATTAATATGGGGAAATCAAATATGATAGATTCAAGTACCGAGGAGGCAAGATGAATCCTGATATTAAAGCGATCAATGAAAAAATAGAAAACGAAAGTTCTTTTGTTCAGAAAATTATAGATGAAGTTTCAAAAGTAATTGTCGGTCAGGACTATATGATCGAGAGGTTACTTATCGGAATCTTATCGAACGGGCATATACTGCTCGAAGGTGTTCCGGGACTTGCAAAGACATTGACGGTTAAAACATTATCAAACACAATCCGCACAAAATTTCAGAGAATCCAATTCACCCCCGATCTGCTGCCTGCGGATCTTTTGGGAACGCTGATTTACAATCAGAAAGACGGAGTATTCACCACCAAGAAGGGTCCGATCTTCAGTAACTTAATTCTAGCGGACGAGATTAACCGGTCTCCGGCCAAAGTTCAAAGCGCTTTGCTCGAAGCAATGCAGGAACGTCAGGTGACTATAGGTGAAAATACATTCAAGCTGGAAGATCCATTCCTTGTTCTCGCGACACAGAATCCGATCGAGCAGGAGGGAACTTATCCGCTTCCGGAAGCGCAGGTTGACCGTTTTATGCTTAAAATAAGCGTGGGGTATCCCTCAAAAGATGAAGAGCTTGAAATTATCCGCAGACAGACAAAATTTCAGCAGAATGAAGTTGAACCGGTCGTCACACCACAGGATATCATCAACGCGCGCAATGTGGTGCGTGAAGTGTATGTAGATGAAAAAATCGAAAAGTATATTGTTGATATCGTATTCGCCACCCGTGAGCCGGGACAGTACGGACTTGATGAGCTAAAAGATCTGATCACATTTGGAGCGAGTCCCAGAGCCTCGATATATTTGACGCTTGCGGCGAAAGCCCACGCGTTTCTCCGCCGGAGAGGATATGTGACTCCGGAAGACGTCCGGTCTATAGGAATGGATGTAATGCGGCATCGTGTCATATTATCTTATGAAGCGGAAGCGGAGAATATGACAACCGAAGACGTTATAAGAAAAGTTCTGAACAGGGTTGAAGTACCATAAAAAGTGATTCACAAAAACTAAAACAAACTATAAAATTGATAAAAGAATTATGATATATATTATCAGCAGCGGAATTTTTGTTTTATTCCTGGCAGTCATTGGATACTTTATTTATACAAGGAATGTAAACAGGACAATGCCGGTCCGAACTTCGGTAAAAGATGGATCCGCCATCACACGAGAATTATTTAAAAAAGTACAGCAAATCGAAATTTCAACAAGAAATGTTGTCAATGAAGTATTCTCGGGTGAATACCATTCTGTTTTTAAAGGCAGGGGAATGGAATTTGCCGAGGTTCGCGAATATCAGCCCGGCGATGATGTGCGGACTATTGACTGGAACGTATCGGCGCGCATGGGACATCCGTTTGTTAAAGTTTTTGAAGAAGAACGTGAATTGACGGTTATGCTCCTTGTGGACGTCAGCTCGAGCGGCAATTTTGGCACGGCTGAAAGGCTGAAGCGCGAAGTAGCGGCTGAACTGTCCGCGGTTCTTGCGTTCTCCGCGATTAAGAACAATGACAAAGTCGGATTGATTATATTTTCGGATAAAATTGAAAAATTTATACCCCCAAGAAAAGGCAAAAAACATGTTCTGCGGGTCATCAGGGAAATACTGTTTTATAAGCATCAGGATGCAAGTACCGACCTGAATGTGGCCCTGGAATATCTTAGCAGGGTGATAAAACGCAGGAGTACCGTGTTCCTGTTGTCTGATTTCCTTACCGAAAATTTTGAAAAATCTTTACAGGTCGCCAACAAGAAGCACGATATGATTGCAATCAGTATTATGGATCCAAGAGAAGTGACCCTGCCGAATGTGGGGATGATTGAACTAGAAGACTCTGAGACGGGAGAAGCAGTACTGGTTGATACAGGCAGCGCGATGATTCGTACCGGTTTTTATAATCAATCGCTCCGGCAACAGGAAACACTCACTAATCTTTTCAGATCTATCGGTGTGGATCACATTAATATATTGACCGATCGATCATATATAAAGCCGATTACCAGGTTTTTCAAAATGCGCGCGCGGAGGCTGGCGGTTTAATATATGTGAAGCGAGCTTAATCCGATTCAGAATCAATTCGTGGATGAGAGAGTTAAAAAAATGTCAAGAAAGATTATTTTTTATATACTTTTAGGATTTATGATCACTTCCTGTTCTCAGGGTAAGAACGAAAGTGTCTCAGAAGAGAGCCGTTTAAAACTGGCAAATGCTTATTATACCAACGGATTATATACGGCGGCCGTGGATGAATATCTGGCCTATATACGGGATTCAAAACCGGATGCATCAAGAAGCGCGAATACATATTATACCATCGCGAACATATATTTCGATCGGATCGGCGATTACGGGAAAGCACTGGAATTTTATTTCAAGGTAAAATATCTTTTCCCGGAAAGCAGCCTGCAGGGCGATGTGGGTAAGCAGATTGTAAGCTGCCTTGAGCGGTTGAAGCGATCGACGGATGCAGCCCGCATTTATGAACAGGAAGCGGCGCTTGATAAATCGACTGTAAAGGAACACCGGGATGGCGCGGTGCTGGCGAAAATCGGTTCCCGCGAATTAACACAGGGCGATTTGGATTTTGAGATTTCAAAGATGCCTGCTTATGTTCGTGAGCAATTTAGTGATAAAAATAAAAAACGTGAATTTTTAAAGCAGTATATCCTTCAGGAATTGCTTTATGACTCAGCAAAGCGGCAGGGTTTTGACCAGGAAAAAGATGTGATCGAAGGGACTTTCCGCGCGCAAAAAAGTCTGATGGCCGAAAAATTACTGCAAAAGGAAATGGAAAGTCAGATAAAAAAAATAGAGCCTGCCGATGTCGAATTGTATTACAAGGCGAACAAGGAAAATTACACTGAGAAAGATAAAGACGGGAAAATAATCGGACAGAAACCATTTAGTGAAGTTAGACAGCAGGCGGCTCAGGATCTGGCGATGGAAAAACAACAGCAGGCTTACCAGAGTTTGGCTGACCGGTTAATGAAAGCTCAAAAGGTTCAGATATATGAAAATCGGATACAGTAATAATATTATAAAAAATATAATCTTCGTTATATTTCTTTTTATAATCGCCGGTACACATAGGGCTAAAGCGAGTGAAAATGTACTGATTGAAGTCCAGTCGATGGTCGATACATCAACGATTACCATTGGAGACCGCATTCTCTACTCGATTATCATCGACCGCGCGGAAAATCTTCGAATCGAAAAACCCGGAGAAGGCCTGAACCTTGGGATGTTTGAGATAAAGGATTATAAGTTCCATGATCCTGAAAAAAAAGATGGCAGGATTATCGAACGGTATGATTTCAGTATTTCCGTTTTTGATACGGGTAGGTTTACAATCCCGCCGTTTCCGATTGCTTATTTCCCCTCGGATACGAGTAACAGGTATCAGATTATTGATGCATCGCCGATAGATATTTATGTTAAATCGGTTCTGGCAAACGATGAGGCGCCCGAATTAAAAGATGTCAAACCACCGATCGATATTCTGTTCAATTATAAATTCTGGATTTTAGTTCTTAGCGTAATTCTTTTGGTCGGCGTACTCGTTTATTTAGGATTCCGGTTCTGGAAAAGACGAAAAGAAAAAGGATATATATTCAGCCCGCCTCCAACGCCGGAGCCGGCCCACCAGATTGCTTTAAAAGCGCTCGACAAGCTTTTCAGGTCAGATTTACTGGAAAAAGGACACCTGAAGTTATTTTTTACGGAGCTGTCGGATATTTTGCGCAGATATCTTGAAGGGCGGTACTATTTATCGGCGCTCGAGGAAACAACGACTGAAATTATGAGAGATTTAAAAAAACATCTCGCGGATGAGTCAATCAGACAAGACCTGTTAGATGTGCTTGTCATGTCTGATCTTGTTAAATTTGCCAAACATACTCCGGGTATGGATGAAACAGAACCCCTGAAAATAAAAGCCAGATCTTTTGTTGATCAGACAAAGATAATCTATGAATCCGAACCGGAAAAAAATAATCAGGAGAATGATCCGCTGCTACCAGCGGCGGAGCTGAACGATGAGGCAGGAAATCATTAAAAAATTAATCGCGCAGTATTAACAGGCGTAGAAAGTTTTAATAAAAATCATGGTTAAAAGAATAGTAAAATACTGGAATAAGGAACTCTTAAATAATGCGTAAAACAATCATTATTCTCTTTGCTGCATTAGGTTTAGCCGCATTATTTTTTCTGTTCGAAATTGATGGTGGCAATGAACAGAAATCAAAGAGTAAAAAAGCAGAAAAACTTTTCCGGACTGAGATGGACAATATCAATTTGATTGAGATTATCAGGCAGAATGAACATATTGTCCTGGCAAAAGATAAAACCGGCTGGCGGATTGAAAGACCGGTTTTGACGGGAGCAGATCGATCTTCCATAATTTCCTTGTTACAATCGCTGGTAGACGCGAAGATTGAAAAACCTTTTCCGGCAAGAAGCGAACAGATGTCACAATACGGACTAACATATGACGCGACAATGATTGTCCTGACGGGCATTAACGGTTCAAAGGACTCGGTTAAAATCGGAAATGATTTTACGGCCGGAGAAAAAATCTATGTCTCGCTGTCGGATTCTGTGGTCTGTCTTACCGGATCGAATCTTAAAAAGAACGCGGGTAAATCACTTTATGAATTACGTGATAAAAAAGTTACACATTTTGAAATGACTAATATACAAACTATTCTTTTAAAGAATCAGCATGGAAATTTTGAATTTATAAAAGATGGAAGCGATTGGATGCTTAGTAGGCCTTTAAGAACAAAAGCAGATCAATCGCTGGTGGAAAACATGCTGAATAATCTGAACAGCAGCAGGATTATATCCGTCGCATCAGAACATAAAACCAGACTGAATAGTTACGGATTGTCCAATCCCGCGGTCAGCATCGAATTAAGGAACAGCGCGGATGAACTGGAATCGGGTGTCAGGTTCTCCATTCCGGACAGGGACATTATTTACGGGGCTGACGAAAAAAGAACTCTGATCTATGAGGTTGACAGTTCTTTTGTAAATTCTTTGAATAAAAATATTTACGATTTCCGGCACAAAAAAATACTGGATTTTAATTTACAAAAAGCCGATCGAATAAATCTGCTTTATAAGGGAAATCTATTGACATTATTCAAGGATACGCTCGATGTCTGGCAACTGCAAACAGGTGAAAAAGTCAAAATCCGGGAAGTTGAAAATATTTTGAATACTCTGATAAATTTGACAGTGAAGAAATTTGTCGCTGAAAAACCTACTTATCTGTTTCCTTACGGACTGACAAGCCCGGCCGGTATGATAGAGATTTTCGCAGGTGATATGAGAACGGCCGAACTGGAAATCGGAATCAGGGAGAAGGGTATTGTATATGTGAAAAATCCGCTTGACGGAGACGTTGTTGCGGTGGATGAAGCGGTGCTTGATGAAATATTTAAATCCAAAAATGATCTGATTATAGATGACAATTTAAAGGAGAGTTCAGAGAGATAATGTTCCGATTTGCTGATCCTGCCTATCTGCTGTTACTGCTGATTCTGCCCGGTATGGTTTACTGGTACATACGCGGAAACCGGAAAAACAGCGGTAAAATGAAATATTCTGATGTCGGATTAATAAAGAGATTAGGAAGCAGCGCAAAGCAGCGCCTGTATCATACTCTTTTTCTTGCCCGGTTGATTGCCTTTACAATGCTCATCCTGGCACTTGCGAGGCCGCAATCAAGCAGCAGGGAGGAACTCGTAACGACTGAAGGTGTTGATATTGTCATGGCCATGGATGTTTCAAGCAGTATGCTGGCCGAGGATTTTAAACCAAATAATCGACTTGAAGCAGCTAAAAACGTCGCGGAAGACTTTATCAAGGGACGAAAAAACGATCGTCTCGGAATGGTGGTATTTGCGGGTGAGAGTTTTACTCAATGCCCTTTAACGCTGGATTACGGAGTGTTGCTGACACTACTGGAAGAAGTAAAAGTCGCCGATAAAGATTGGGACGGAACCGCTATCGGGATGGGAATTGTCAACGCGGCCAACCGTCTGCGCGACAGTAAGGCAAAAAGTAAAGTGGTAATTTTGCTCACTGACGGAGTTAATAACCGTGGTCAGGTTGATCCGATCACCGCGGCAAGAATTGCCCATTCTTTCGGCCTCAAAATTTACACTATCGGAGCGGGAAAGCAAGGGACAGCCATGTATCCCGTTGATGACCCGATTTTTGGAAGGCGGTACGTTCCGATGGAAGTTGAAATAGATGAACAGGTATTACGGGAAATTGCAGGGATTACCGGAGGAAAGTATTTCCGGGCGACTGATGAAAGAAAGCTGAAAGAAATTTATGACGAAATCGGTGAAATGGAGCAAACCAAAATTGATGTGAATGAGTTTACAAGATATGAAGAATTATTCATTTACTATCTGGGAATTGGTCTTGTATTGTTAATAGCCGAGTTGATATTGAGTAATACTTATTTTAGAAAACTACCCTGACATTAAACGGTAAAATATAATAGGTAAGCATGGAAGTATTGAGATTTGACAACCCATTCTGGCTGCACGGGCTTTGGGGCATATTTTTGATCATCGGCTTCTACATTTTTGTTTTCAGGAAAAAAGAGGCGTTGCTGAAAAGTTTCGGCCAAATAGAAATGTTAAAGAAAATGATGCCCGGTTTCAGTAAGGGGCGGGTGATTTGGAAAGCGGTTTTGTTTACCGCCGCCTACAGTATGCTTATTTTAGCGCTGGCAAATCCTCAAATCGGGACGCGGCTGGAAGAAGTGAAGCGTGAAGGCGTGGACATCATTGTCGCTCTGGATGTTTCACTGAGCATGAAAGCAGAGGATATCGCGCCGAACCGGCTTGAGAAAGCAAAACATCAAATCGCAAAATTAATTGATTTGTTACAGGGCGACCGCATCGGTCTTGTGGCATTTTCCGGAATGGCCCATGTTCAATGTCCGCTGACGCTTGATTATTCGGCGGCAAAATTATTCCTCAGAATGATGGATACGGATTTGATACCGGTACCGGGAACATCTTTGGGTGACGCTATAAAAACTTCCATGAAAGCGTTTAATCAGAAGGAGCGGAAGCATAAGGTTCTGATTTTGATTACCGATGGTGAAGATCATGAAACCGATCCTGTTACCGCCGCGGAAGAGGCCGCAAAAGAGGGAATTCTAATTTACACAATCGGGCTGGGTTCACCTCAGGGAGTGCCGATTCCTGTCTATGACCGCTCTGGCCGTCCGGCGGGTTTTAAGAAAGACCGGGAAGGAAATGTGGTCACGACAAAACTCGATGTAACAACGCTTCAAAAAATTGCCTATTTAACCAATGGAAAGTATTATATTTCCAGCGCGGGTGAAACAGAACTGGGGCAAATTTATGATGATGTGAACAAAATGGAAAAAAAGGAATTAAAATCCAGACAATTTTCCCAGTATGAAGACAGGTTTCAGATTTTTATTTTACTGGCGATTGTTCTGCTTGGTATTGAAACATTTTTACCGGTGCGAAAAAAGAAATTTGCAAATAATCAGATGAACGGCTTATGAAAAATTTACTATATATTCTTATCATATTGATGTTAACCCAATTTGCATTTGGGCAGGGAATCAGATCAAAAGTGAACGAGGGGAATTCTCTGTACAAACAGGAAAAATATGAGGATGCTCTGGCAAAGTATCAGGATGCGCTTCTTGATGATCCGCAGAGTGAGAAAACAATCTTCAATCAGGGCGATGCGCTCTATAAAATGAAAAAGTATGATGAAGCTATCGAAGCAAATCAAAAATTATTAGGCAGCAAGGATACAGGGCTGACAGCCAAAGCATTTTACAATATCGGCAACAGCTATTTTCAGCAGGATAAATTACAGGAAAGTATCGACGCGTACAAAAAATCACTCGAGTTGAATCCTTCAGATCTTGATGCCAAGTATAATCTTGAACTTGCCAGAGCAAAATTGAAGGAAATGGCTGATAAACAAAAGCAGCAGCCGGATCAGCAAAATCAACAACAGCAGCAACAGCAATCGGGATCCGGAGAAAAGAGCGAAGATCAGCAATCCGGTGAGCAGGATCAGCAGAAAGATAAAAAACAAGAGAAGGACGAGCAGCAACAGCAACAACAGCAGCAAGAGCAGCAGAAGGCTGCAGAAGAAGAAAAGCAGCAGCAACAACAGCAGGCTTCAGAAGATAAAGAGCAGATGAACCGGCAGGAAGCAGAACGGATTTTAAACGCGCTGCGCGCAGAAGAGCAGGAATCTCAGAAAAATAAACCGCCGGTTCGCGGAGGACGCAGACAGGTTGGAAAAGATTGGTAATCGTATGCTAAACAGAATATTTTTAACATTAATATTTATGGTTGTTACAACAGGTACAGCCTTCTCCGGGGATGTCTCTATCCGTGCGGTTGTGAACACAAATAATGTCAATATCGATGGACAAATCCAGTATTCGGTGGAACTTTCCGGAAAATCAACTTCACTTCCGGATGTCACGTTTCCCGAATTTGAAGATTTTTATATTCTTTCCGGTCCTAATTCATCAACAAGCATTCAATGGATCAACGGTAATATGACGTCGTCAAAATCTTTCTCATTCTATCTGAAACCTCGTAAATCGGGTGAACTTAAAATAGGCAGGGCGTCTGTGACCATTGACGGCAAACTTCTTGAATCGGAAGAAATAATTATTAACGCAGACAAATCTTCCGGTCAACCGTCAAGCCCAAACCCGGCCGGGCCAAAATCAACAACCGATGCTGATATTGCCGGTGAAAATTTATATCTTAAAACGAATGTCTCAAAGACAAATGTCTATTTGGGTGAACAGATAATTATCGAGTATAAACTTTATTTCAAAGTTAACGTTCGAGGTTACAACATAGATAAAATGCCGTCGAATGCCGGGTTCTGGACGGAAGAATTCAAAATGCCGCAGCAACCGGTTATCGAAAATGAAATTGTTAATGGCGTTAATTATAATGTGGCTATTCTTAAGGAAATCGCTGTTTTTCCGACTCAGACGGGAGAATTAACAATCGATCCTATGCTGATTACGATGGAAGCGGTTGTAAGGTCACGTCAAACTCAGAGGGGCCTTTTTGATAACTTCTTTAATGACGCCCTCGGTTCAACAATACAGAAATCGATCAGCAGCAATCCGGTGAAAATAAAGGTGAAACCATTGCCCGAAAGCGGTAAACCAGAAGGGTTCGGAGGTGCGGTTGGCCAGTTTAATTTTGATGTTTCGGTGGATAAGCAAACTGCAAATATTAATAATGCCATTTCTCTGAAACAAATTTTAACAGGTGTCGGAAATATCAAATTGACTGATCTTCCTGCTCCGCTGATTCCGCCTGATATCGAAAAATATGAACCCAAAATTGCAACCGATATCAACAATAGTGGTTCAGTAATTCGTGGAGAAAAAAAGGCAGAATATATACTGATTCCCCGAATTGCGGGAAAATATAATATTAAACCCGTTTCCTTCTCATATTTTGATCCTGAGCAGAAACGATACATGACGATTTCGAGTAAACCGATAGAACTAATGGTCAGCGGTGAAAACGGGCAGCTAAGCGCCGCAAACGGTATGCAGCAATTTAACCGGCAGGAAGTGTCGCTTTTGGGACAGGATATAAGATTTATAAAAGAAAATACCGCGTTTGTCCGTGTTGGCAAGAAGCCTTACATGAGCTATTCATTCTGGATCAGTATTTTTTCAGGACTGATGCTGTTTATCGGCTTTTCTGTATATAATGACTATCAGGTAAGACTTTCCGGGAATCAAGAGCTGGCGAGAAGAAAAAAAGCGGGGAGAATTGCGGGCAAAGCGCTGGCCGACGCCAGGAAGAAGATATCCCTCGAAAATCAATCCGAGTTCTACCGCTCCATATCGCAGGCATTGCAGGGGTTCGTTCAGAATAAACTCAATTTGGAACTGACTGATTTCGGAAAACAAAATCTGGAAAAATCACTGCGTCATAAGGGAATTGCCGATGGTGAAATTCAGGAGTATCTGGAAGTTCTCGATGAAAGCGATTTCCGTCAATTCGCGAATATTCCGGCAAATGACCTGGATAAGCAAGTTCTTTATGACCGGGCAAAATCTATTCTAACAAAATTTGAGAAATGGATATAATGATTAAAAAACTTTTTGCTATTCTCTTACTCATCTCTGTTACAGGTCTTTTTGCTCAGGATGCACAGCAGTATTTTGTCCAGGCTAATCAATTGTATCAGCAGGGCAAATTTGAACAGGCGCTCGAAGTGTACAATAAGATTTTAAATGAAGGATATGAAAGCGGAGAACTTCATTTCAATATCGGGAATGCGTATTATCGTCTCGGGAAAATTGGGAAGTCCAGATTGTCTTATGAACGAGCACAAAAATTTTTAAAGGGTGATGAGGCATTAGAACAGAATCTGAAACTGGTGCAGGCCAGGTTAGTGGATCAGATTGAAAATCCGCCGCGTTTGTTTCTGGCGGTCTGGTGGGATGCTCTTCTCAATCTATTTAATATCAGCCTGCTGACCATTATCGTAAGTGGATTGTTCTGGATGACAATTATGATTGGCGGATTGCGGCTTTATTACAGATTCCGGGGAAGGTACGGCAGACTTAAGGGTGTTTTTGCCGTGGTATTAACGGTCTTTTTGTTGTTTTCATTCATCATGATCAACAAAATTTATATTTTTGAAACGGAAAAATACGGCATTATATTAAATCCTTCAGTGACATTGTATGCTGAACCATCGAATACCGGAACTGAATTATTTGTTGTTCATGAAGGCACTAAAGTACGGATTGAACGAAAAAATCAGATGTGGTTTGAAGTAAAACTTGCTGATGGGAAAACCGGTTGGGTGCAGCGGGAAAATTTTGAAATTATTTAAGAGGAAAATATGAGAATACTTATTGGTCTTTTGATAATTGGGATGATGTACGGCTGCGCATCCGTAAAATCGACATCAAAAGAGTCTGTTCCCGAAGAATCTGTTCAAAAAGGAAAATTTGACGAATCTTTTGATCCCCTTACCCTCAACGATGACGATATTATTATCGGGGAAAAAGAAATAAATCCTTCCGGGGATGTAAAGGCGGGGACTGACAAGGATACCGGTTTAAACCGGACAGCCATGGAACCGGTTGTGGAGGTCGATGGCTTTCGGGTGCAGATTCTGGCAACCAAAAATATTGAGACAGCCACGCTTGTTCAGCAGGAAGCAACAGATCAGTTTGGGGTATTGAAGTTTCAGACTTATCTCACGTTTGAAGCGCCGCTTTACAAGGTAAGGGTGGGAAATGCAATCGATCGGATTGATGCGGAACGAATCCGGGATATCGCAAAGGATTACGGTTATAAAGAAGCCTTTATCGTACGCAGTAAGGTGCTTGTCCCTGAAGAGCAAGAATCCGCAAGATAACGTTCAGCCTTTTATGACGCCAAGCGGCTTCAGTTTTGCAACTTTAAGGCTGATGCCGTTATGGTGCATAATATCAACGACATCAGCGACGTCTTTATATGCATAAGGCATTTCCTCGGCGATAGTTGCTTTACCCCGCGCCTGGACGACAACGCCCATGTCGTTCATTTCTTTGATAAGATTTCTTCCCTGAGACATCCTTTTTGCCTGATTTCGGCTGTACATTCTTCCGGCTCCGTGGCAGGTGCTTCCAAATGTATCCGACTCGGCTTTAAGAGTTCCGGTACAAATAAATGAATATCGTCCCATATCACCCGGTATCAGTACCGGTTGACCGATTTTGCGGTAGCGCTCGGGAATATCGGGATTTTCCGGCGCAAAAGCCCTGGTCGCGCCTTTTCGGTGAACACAAACCTGCTTTTCCCGGTTGTTGACAGTATGTGTTTCTTTTTTTGCAATATTATGTGACACATCATAAATCAGACGGAAATTTAATTCATCATCCGGCATGCCGAATACTTTTCTGAATGCTTTCCTTGCAAGATCCATTATTACCTGACGGTTGCACCACGCAAAATTTGCGGCACATGCCATTGCCGCCAGATATTCACGCCCTTCCGGACTCTGGACCGGAGCCGATGCCAGCTGCCGGTCAGGCAGGCTGATTCGATATTTTGACGCTGCTTTTCCCATAACTTTCAGATAGTCGTCGCATACCTGATAGCCAAATCCGCGAGAACCGGTATGTATTAAGACGACGATCTGGTCCTTAAAAAGGCCCATGGTTTCAGCAGCTTCAGCGTGATAAATATGTTCAACCAAATCGACTTCAAGAAAGTGATTCCCGGAACCAAGCGTTCCCATCTGAACCTGCCCGCGTTCCATAGCCCTGCTGCTCACGGCAGCCGTATCTGCCTGGCGCAGATGTCCCCGTTCTTCAACATTCTCAATATCATTTTCAGTGCCGTACCCCTGAGAAATGATCCACGGGACGCCCTGCTCAAGCAATTTTTTCATCTCAGAATTACCAAGCTTTTTTATCGCATTTGAAGAGCCGAGACCGGTCGGAATTACCCTGAAAAGTTCCTCAATCAAAGCGGGCAATCGTTTAATGACGTCGGTATGCGTAAGTGATGTTGAAGCGAGTCTCACACCGCAATTTATATCGTATCCCACTCCACCGGGTGAAATTACCCCATCCTGCCAGTCAGTTGCCGCCACTCCGCCGATTGGAAATCCGTATCCCCAGTGAATATCTGGCATAGCCAGTGAATACTTTTCAATTCCGGGCAAATGTGCCACATTGATCACCTGCTGGAGCGGCTCTTTTTCCTTAATAAAATCATTCATCATTGCCGGTGACGCGTAGATTCGGCCAGGCTGCAGCATACCTCCGATCCTCGGAATTTCGTACAGAAAGTCATCTAACTTGTTAATGGTGTATTCTTTAAATTTCATGAGATGCTCCCGGATTAAATATCAAATATAACACGTGCCAGATATTCATCTTGTTCCCTGACAATTAGGAGCTGATGGTAGGTAACGGATTTTATTTCCCTTAATGCGGACAAATCTGATATACTCAAATCATAAGTTCCGGCGTGGGCATTCAATACAAGATTAGTCCCGATTTGTTCAATTGAAAGATTCATGGCGGTACAAAGAATTTTTTTTCGTACCGTGATAAAAAAATTCAATTCGCTCAGGAAAGAGACGAGTAAATCTTCCAAAGTCGGGTCAATTAATTTCAGCCGTGTTATGACCGTGCCGGAGTACGTATCGTATATGCCCATAATATGGTACATTCCGGCTGCCGCGTTTAAAAAAATGTCGGCAATGGTTTTTCCCGTAATTTCAATACCGGCATCGGCGGTATGATCGAAAATGTGATAGCGGTCATTCACTTTTTTGATTTCTCTGCTATTTTAAGATTAAACCCTACCGGAAATTAAGAAAAAGTGTCATGAGTATAAAGCCCAAAAGATTTTAGTCGATATAAGATAAAGTAAGTCATACTATTTAATATTTAATGATTTGAAAGGATTCTTATGCTGAACAGGTTAATAATATTGATAGCCGTGACGGGTATGTTTAGTGCCTGCACGGTAAATGAGCCGAGTCTTCCTACCTGGGACAGCCAGTGGGCGATCGAATTCCCCGCAGAAAACATGACCATGGAAGATATTATAAATGATTCTACGGTTGTGGCGGGTTTTGATGCGTTGACAGGTGACTCGATAATAGTGATCAGTATATCCGATTCCACGGAGCCTGAAAAGATAGATCCCGCTGAGATGGCCTTCGATCCCGATGATGATCATTATGCCGAATCAATAGGCACTATAAATCTGAACGCTCCACCGGCTGAACTAACCGGTAATGTATCTTTTTCCGAATTGATGTCTTCCTTAAATCTATCTCCAGGGCAGACCGTTCAAATCGATCCGATGACGCTTGAACCTTTGCCGCAGTACGTCCTTATGGAAGACTATAATTATGCCGCAATCGATTCTGCTTCCTTACAAATAAAATTCTACAATAGTCTTATTGTTGACATTGAGAGCGGCATGTACATTACCATATATGATGACACGCGCTCGGGGGATCCGGATGGGGGATTTATAGACACCGTATTTTTTAGCGACCCAGTTCCCGCAAACAGCATTGGGCAGAGCGATATTTCGAATCTGGCAGGGAAATATATTTCAAATGAATTGCGACTGGAATATTCTATTCCGATTGCAGGAACCGGTGGTCCAATCACTATTACTCAAGAAGATCTGGACAGCCATTATTATAGTGAAGTTCTGATTTCGGATATGAAAGTTTCGAGCGCGGAAGCGATAGTGCCACCACAGGAAATATCGGAAAGTGATTCGGTTGAACTGGATCTTGACGGCGACATTGCCTATTTCGCATCAGTCGGGAAGGGAATCTTATATGCCAATCTGAATAACAGCCTTTCGGTAGATCTTGATATCGAGCTGACTTTACCGAATTTTGTGGATCAGCAGAATAATCCGAAGAAGGTTTCGGAATTAGTGCTTGCCGGTGAGCAAACAAATATCGCATTGGATATAAGTGATCTCCGGTTTCAGAATGACAAAAATCCCGGCCAGTCGATCGATTATATTATTTATGAAATTTATGCTGTGTCGAAAGAGAGCGGCGGGTATGTTCAAATTACATCCGATGATTCAGTGACGGTTGATTTTACTTCTGATTCAATCTATTTCTCATATTTTGAAGGTAACATCCAGCCGGTTATAATTGATATCGAACCTGTAGAAGAGAATGATTTGCTTGACGTTGCAAATGTCGACGGAAACATCACACTGGATAAACTGATTCTGACCATAGATGCTTTTAATGAAATTGATTATGATATTTCTCTTGAACTCGATATAACAGGGTATCACAAAGCCGCTGAAACCAATACGATTACGGATTCAGTGCAGGTTCATATAAGTGAATTAGTAGGACGTGGTGTATCGGGTGATCCGGCAAAAACGACGATAATAATTGATTCGGAGTCCACATCACCCAGTATTGTGGATTTGATGGCGATATTGCCGACAGATATCATCGTATCGGGTCGCGCGGTTATCGAGGGTACCGGAAGTGTGTCTCTTGATGATAAATTCTGGGTCAATTATTATATTGATTCGCCCCTTTCCGTCAGTTTTGAAAATAGTCTAGTGTACAAAGGTGAAATTGAAATAATTAGCGAAGCTGATCTTGACCGGGATCAACGTGATGATATTGATAAATATTTTACAAATGTGGATGCGCAGTTAAACCTGGACAACGGACTTCCTCTCGGGGCGAATGTAAAATTGTTCATCGCCACGGATACTACCGATTTTTATTCGGACGTTATTACGGATTCATCAAAAAAAGTTATCATTTCAAGCAGCGTCGAACCGGGCGTTGCAAATCAGAACGGGTATGTTGATACACGGGTGAAAAGTACAAACAGGATTAAATTGACTGAAAGACAGATTGATATATTCCAGTATGATCCAATTTATGTGGGCACTATGATTGAAGTTCAGCCAACCGAATCATCCGTTTCTTTCCGTAAAGATGATGAACTGATAGTCGGCGGCGTACTTTATATTGATGTTCTGATCGATCCTGAGGATTAATAAAATAAGGAAAGTTATGAAGAATTTAATCATTTTAATGATATTAATCGCTTCTACCGCTTTCGGGCAGGGAGTTGATGGAGCAAGTCTTGGGATGGCGGGGAATTATACAGCGCTCAGCCGCGGCATTTCTGCAATGTCATGGAATCCGGCAAATCTTGCTCTGGAAAGAGAGAGTACTTTAGAACTAAATCTTTTTTCGTTAAATGCTTCCATATTCAACAGCAGTTTTTCGATTAATGATTATAATGAATATTTTACAGATGAAGGCAATAACGGACATTGGAACCGTTCGGATAAGGAAGCTATCCTGGATTTAATCCCTGATGACGGGTTTAAATTATATTCTGATATTTCTGCCAATCTATTCGGGATTGCCTATGACCGGTTTGGTTTTAGCAGTCAGATTATAAGCAGCAGCAAAGGTACGATGCCCAAAAAACCGTTTGAAATTGTCCTCTTTGGAGAAGATCTCAGTCGAGAATATTTATATCACGATTCAAATTTTCTTGATGTGGATGCTTATGCCGCGATGAAGCTGTCTTTTGGTTATGCGCATCTGATCGATATTGAAGATTATCTTCCCGGATTTTCGGATCTGGCTGTTGGTATAAATGTCAATTATTATCTTGGAATTGCCGTCGCGCAGTCGCTGACATCAGATGTTTTGCTTGAAAAAATTGATTCTGAAACCGCGAAAACAAATCTTCAGATTGAATACCGGACCGCTACTCCTGAATCAGAACCATTTCCCGGTGGCGGATTTGGATTTGATCTCGGCGCCAGCACTGTGTTTGATGATGTGTGGACATTTTCGCTGAGTTTTACAAATGTTCTCGCCAGCATCAACTGGGACAAGAATACGGAAATGAATGTTATAATTGAATCGGATTCCACAAATGTCTATGAGGATTCTGATGAAGATTATTCTGTATCTGTTGATACCACTTATTCGGCAGGCTCATTCCGAACCAATTTACCGGCAAAAATGTCCATGGGGGCCGCATTCCAAATGCTTGATAATCTGACACTAACCGCGGAGTGGCAACAGGGATTGAATGAGGAATTTGGAAACACGATCACGCCACGGATAGGCGCGGGAGCTGAGTACTTTCCGCTTCGATGGCTGCCTCTAAGAGCGGGAATGGCCGTCGGGGGGCGAGTGGGATTCCTGTATGGCATGGGATTCGGTCTGAATTTTTCTCATTTCCACTTTGATTATTCCTATGCTATGAACAAGGCGATGTGGCCGTCTGCTTCAAATGGTATGTTTACTGCACTGAGCATGAAATTGCTCTTTTAAAAAAGTTTAATTTTTGAGGCCGCTGATCAGCGGCCTTTTTTTTGATTCTGCTTCAAGCCAACCAGGGCAGCTCCAAAAACCCCTGCTGAATCCCCAAATTCAGCTTGTTTAATCTCCGTGAGAAGTTCATCATTAAAAATATTCTTTTTTACGGCCTCAATCCCTTTGTCGTACAAAAACCGGAAATTGCTGACACCGCCGCCGAGAACTATTATATCCGGATCAAGAATGTTTATAAGATTGCCCACGGCTATTCCAAAGTAATTACAATAAGCATCGATAATTCTGTTTGTGATAATATCAGTCTCATCATAAAGGTGATTAAATTCTTTCGCAGGGGAATTAATCCCTTCAGGTTTTAAGAGGTAGTTTTCTATTGCCGGTCCGCTAAGATAAGTCTCCACACAGCCTTTCTTTCCGCAATAGCATTCATGCCCGTCAGGGATTAAAAGTGAGTGACCCCATTCTCCGGCAATATTCTGTCTTCCCTGAACTATTTCTCCCCGGTAAATCAAGCCTCCTCCAACCCCGGTCCCGATGATTGCTCCAAACACCAGGTTATAGCCTTTACCCGCTCCCCAGGTCGATTCCGCCAGGGCGAAACAGTTCGCGTCATTCTCAAATCCGGCGGGATGTTGCAAAATACGCTGCAGATCGCTCCGGAAATCTTTGCCAATAAGGCAAGTTGTGTTGGAATTTTTAACCAGCCCGGTTGTTCTGGATACCGCGCCGGGTAATCCGATCCCGATCGTCATCCGGTTTAGTTCAACACCCGACTCTTTCACAAGCTCAGAAATAAAATCAGCTGTACGGTTTAGAATAAACTCATATCCGTTTTCTGATAGTGTTGGGATCCTCTCTCTGATGATAACAAAATTATCCAAATTTTCAGACTGATGAAAACCCGAATTTAGCACGACGCCTTCTATTTTTGTACCGCCTAAGTCAATTCCGATATGTAGTCGCGTAGCTGATTTCATTCAAACCCAGCCCTTTTTTTCTATGGATCAATTTTAGGGGAATGCTGATAATTTTAGATTCTTCGCCTGAAACCTTCACCCCGGACTTCATGAACAGTGTTGATGATTACAAACGCGTCAGGGTCGGTATCTTCGATAATCTCTTCCAATATACCTATTTCCCTGCGTGTAATGACCGTTACGAGAATTTCCCGGTCAACATTTTTATAAAGCCCGCGACCTTTCAGGGCCGTGGCGCCTCTGCTCAGTTTAGCCATAATCTGTTCGGCAATCTGATCATGTTTTTCCGAAATTATATATGCTGAACGGGCATAATCAAATCCGTCAAGTATAATATCAATTATTCTGGCGGAAACAAATACCAGGAAAAATGAATAAAAAGTGAGTGACATTGCCGGACGGTCCGGAGATAAATCTTTAAAATAAATAATGAGTCCGGCGAGAATAATCACAAAAAAATCAATTGCTAAAATCACCTGCCCCGGTTTTGAACCATATCGTTTCTGAAAAATAGCCGCCACAATATCGGATCCCCCGGTAGTCCCTTTGAATTTAAAGACAAGACCGAGTCCGACGCCCAATAGGGCTGATCCAATAAGTATCAAAAACAAAAAGTCATTCTGCATCAGATCTTTTATTGTGTCGGTTGTGTTTAACGCGAATTGTGACAATCCCGGAATATCCCCCCGGAAAAAATCAATAAAAAAGGAATTGACCGAAAAACCGTAAAATGTTCTGACGCCAAATCTTGATCCCAGAGCTCTTAATCCCCAAATATACAAAGGAATGTTGAATATCCAGATCATTAATCCCACGGGAATTTGATTTCCCGAAAGATAATGGAGAGCCATCGCGAACCCGGATACACCGCCCGGGACAACCCTTGCATCGACAAGAAATACCCCTATTCCGAGTGACATCAAGATCGAACCGATAGTAATGAACAAATAATCGCGGAATGTTCTGTTTTTAAAAATTCTTCGCATTGCGTTATCCTGTATTGACTGAAATTGTAATCAAAGCGGGCATTATACTCAGAGTAAGCGCATTTGTCAATAGTTCTGATTGTTAAATTCTTGTTTTCCGGAATCACGGAATTATATTGTTATAAATGGCGGTTATGACATATATTATTTTATATCCCTGGAGTTAAATAAATGCGATTATCCGATCCGGGTGAGGTTAAAAAGATCAGGTGGTGCGATCTTAAATGCCAATATGCCCGATTCCCGGACAAAGAAGCGATCGACGGATCAGGTTCCTGCAGGACATTTGTTGCCTTATATTGTGATTTTCTAAAAAAATATGTGACAAAAAATGCACCATGCGCCGCTCTTATACATCAAAAATAGTATATGCCGCAAAGGCTAAAATTATGAACGTTTCCGACATATTTGGATTTGGGAGCTATACAATGACATCTGTAAGCCGAAGACATTAATAATTATCAGGTTGAAACATCGGGAATGATAAATCGTTGTATTAAGGAATGATTTCTTTATTGACCAAAAAGCCGGGGTCTGACGGCACAAGTTAATGATCAAAATAAATAAAACGAAGGAATGATTTTTAGATGGATAATTACTCATATATAGACAACGCGCATCCTGAATATATTGATCAGCTATACAGGGAATACAAGCAGAATCCCGATTCGGTTGAAGAAAGCTGGCGTAAGTTTTTTGAGGGATTTGATTTCGCTAAACTTAATACCGCCCCGGGTGAGATCCAGACCCAATCCAGTCAAAAAGAGTTAGCTGTCTTAAACCTGATTAACGGATACAGGACAAGAGGGCATTTTTTCACAAAAACAAATCCTGTGCGAAATCGTCGTAAATACAGTCCGACTCTGGCCATTGAAAATTTCAACCTGACTGAAAATGATTTGGATACTGTTTTCCAGGCTGGA
>JBFXGD010000030.1:0-28307 GCA_050178385.1 Calditrichaceae bacterium | reverse complement strand
CGGGATGTTGTGGGGTCCGTTTTTCTACAAAAATGCCATCCCTTCGGGATTGGAGATCCAATTTTCTTTACCCGCCCTACTCTTAACTCTTAACTCTTAACGCTTTTCACTTCTTACTTCCTACTTCCCACTTCAGACGCAGCACACTGCGTCTCTACTCTTCTCTTTTTTCTTTTTTCTTTTATCTTTTTTCTTAAAATTCTTACTTCCTACTTCTTACTTATCTTTACTCGTACCTCAGCGCGGCTACCGGCACCAACGTCGAAGCCTTGTAGGCCGGCCAGAATCCAAAAATCAACCCGATCGCCGTGCAAAAAGCGAGTCCGATAAATGCCCAATCCATCGGTACGTTGAGCGTAAATCCTGTAAAAACACTCACCAGATTCCCCAGACCAAATCCCACCAGAACACCGATCACGCCTCCGATATTGGACAGGATAATGGCCTCGATCAGAAACTGCAAAAGTATATTTTTCCTTTTTGCTCCGAGCGCTTTACGCACACCGATTTCCCTGGTTCTCTCGGTTACGGAAACCAGCATGATATTCATGATCCCGATACCGGCGACTAGCAGCGCCACAATTCCGATGACAAAGGCGCCTGTCTTTACCCCGGCGGTTGTTTCATTAAATGTCTTGATCTGGCTGTCACTGGTAAAAATGGTAAAGTCATCTTCTTCATTCGGCTTTAAGCCCCGGGCTTTTCTCATCAATGCCCTGGTCTCTTCAAGCGCGTCCTGCAGAAGAGCCGGCGTGGCTGCCCGAACGGTGATATTGACAGAGCGTTCATCTCCGCCGCGATTTCGATCGATCATTCCATAAACCTTTTGAAACCTTGTAATGGGCATCAGGATATAATTATCATAGTTTGAGCCGAACGCGGATTTTTTTTCTCCAAAAACGCCTACGACGGTATATTTACGTCCATCAACCCGCATGGTTTTCTGCAGGGGATCCATCCATGGGAAAAGTTCATTGGCCAACGCGTATCCGATCACGACAACGGGTCGGGCCACCGCAATATCCTCGCGGGTAAGATTTCTGCCGTGAAATATATAGTGTGTGTTGTTTGGCGGATATTCGGGCGTGCCGCCGCAGATGGTCATATTCGGGTTGGTCGTACGTTCACGATATTTTGCCACATGGCCAAAACTCCAAAGTTCAGATCCGACCAGAGTAACGGTCTTCACGTTTTCCCGGATCATATTGGCATGTTCCACGGTTGTGGGTCTTCGTTTTGCGGCCTTTCTTCTTTCTTCACGGGTTGATGGGCCGCTTAACCATTTTTGAACCTGAAAAACCTGACCGCCAAGAACACTCAGTTCGCCTTCAATCGTTTTTTGAATCACTGATATTCCCGTCATCACACCGATAATAGACGCCACTCCGGCAATGATTCCTATCAGAGTGAGAAACGATCTTAATTTATGGCTCCAGATGGCGGTAAATGCCATTCGAAATAAATCGTTGACAACCATCTTTATTCTCTCTTTTTATGATAAGACTATTCGTATGACAGCGCGTCGATCGGATTAAGCCGCGATGCCCGCCAGGCCGGTATAAATCCGGACACAACTCCCGTGAGTACGGAAATAAACAGAGCCACCAGAACAATCGGCATCGAAATACTGGCCGGCATCACATATTTATTGATCAGGGCGGCGACACCAAATGACAGAATGACGCCGATTATTCCCCCTATCAAACAGATGGTGGATGATTCATACAAAAACTGGGTAAGGATCATGCGCTTTTTTGCTCCGATCGCCTTGCGTATCCCTATTTCATGGGTGCGTTCGGTGACCGAAACAAACATGATGTTCATAACTCCGATCCCACCCACAAACAGGGAGATTCCTGTCACCACCAAACCGATAAGGACAACCACACCCATGACATTATTATACGCGTCGATCAGGGTATCCATTGTATTAATCGAAAAATTATCCTTTTCCACCGGTCTTTGCCTGCGGATTTTTCGCATCTCCCCGATCAGTTCGTATTTGAAGTCTGTCATTCCTTCCTGAGTCGGCGCCTTTACCGCGATAGTGTAATTGCGATTGGATCCGCCGTAATACTTTTCAAATGATGTGATGGGGATAAAAATCTGACTGTCAAAATTTGGTCCGCCGAAAAAACTCGCGCTACCCTGTTTTTCCATAACCCCCACGACCAAAAACTTATACCATCCGATTTTGATTTCTTTATTTAAAGGATCAATATTCTTGAATAGCCTTTCTTTTATCTCCGATCCGATCACGCAGACCATTTTATTGAACTGGACATCAATATTTGTCAGGTATCGGCCATACTCCGGCAAACCGTCCGTCACGATGATGTTTTTCTCCGTCGTTCCGATAATGTTGACGTTTTCCATTACATTTGACCGGTATTTAATGTCTTTTTCCGTATTTGTAGTCGGATTAACCGCCACCGCGCTTTTTAGCTGCCTTTCAAGTTTTTTGCTGTCTTTAAGGGTTAGATTTGGCCGGTTTCTGAATTCAAAGAAATCTCCGGAAAAAACCCACGGAAATTTTGATACATATAATACGTCTGAACCGATGGCGGAAATACTTTCCCGAAAATTATTGGAAAGGCCATTCGCCGCGGTCATTGTCGTGACAACCGCGACAATACCGATAATAATACCCAGAGTTGTCAGAATACCCCTGGTTTTATAGCTTATTATTGCATCAAGGGCGATTCTGAAAGCTTCTAATTTATCCGATATTGATTTCATAGGGATCGTTCCTGATTGAACCGTCTCTTATTTTTTTACAAGCGGTGACTTATTTTCATTCTCAACCTTTATACGGGCACCATTCTGGAGAGTCTCGCTGATAGCCCTGAAATTGCCTGTGACAATTTCATCCCCTTCATCCAGTCCGGTCACGATCTCTATATGAGTTTCGCTTTGTATACCTGTTTCAACCTGAACCGCCTTTACCTGACTATCTTTAACGACAAACACGATCGGAACAAAGCCGTCTTTATCGGGCGCGTACGCCGGACTGGCGAGTGAATCCTCAGATGTTTTTTGAGCTTCGGCCACTTCTAATTGCTCAGGGGTGCGCAGGGTGACACATTGGATGGGTATCGCGAGAACACTTTCACGTGTTTCGGTTATAATATCCGCGGTTGCCGTCATCCCCGGTCTCAGCTGATCACCCGGATTACGTAATCCGACCTTCACTTCAAATTCTGTTTTTTGGTCAGCCGTGCCCGTGGCATTTACCTTGGCGCTGCTGGCGATTTCACTGACTGTTCCCCGGAACACATGATCCGGAAGCGCATCCACTTCAATCGACGCGCTGTCTGCAAGATGTACGGAAACGATATCGTTCTCATCCACATCCACCAGCGCTTCCATCCCTGTCAGATTTGAAATCACCATTATGACATCTTCCTGAAACTGCGATCCCAGAGCTATTTCGCCAACCTCTTTATTTAATTGACTAACCGTTCCGTCCATCGGAGCGTATATGGTGGTTTTGGATAAATCGTCTTTGGCCTGTTTAAGTGATGCTTTTGCCTGATCGACCTGTTCCAGATTTGATTGATGACGCGCTTTTTCGACTTTATAAGCCGCGTAAGCCTGATCCATCGAGGCCTGAGATTCCAGCTGCTTTTCGTACAAATCATTGACGCGCATATAATCTTTTTCGGTTTTATTCATGTTTTCTTTTACCAGATTGGCCGTTGCTTCCATGGATCGAAGATTGGCCTCGGCGCTTTCCACAACCGCTAAGAATTTTTCACGGTCCAGTTGAACCAGCAATTGACCTTTTTCCACCCAATCGCCTTCTTTAACACCCAGCCTGATAATTTTAGCAGCCACATCCGCGCTTATCTTTACCTGTGTTTCCGGCTGTATTATACCCGTGGCGGTCACGGTTTCGATTATCTTTTGCTTGTCAACCTTAGCCGTCTGGATGACGACAGCTTCTTCATTGTTGCCATTCATTGAAAACAAAACTGCCGCTACCACGACAAGAATAACGATGCCGCCTATCCAAAATATTTTCTTTCTTGTCATATTTTGCTCCGTCATTTGTAAAAGACAATTATTTTTAAGGGATTTCCTGTAAATACGTGTACTATGCGAAGATGTTACCTTTTGAATAAATTTTTATTTGGGATTTGAAAATTTTTTATGAACAGTTGTGTGAAACCGGCCCTGTTTTAGGCCCCGCCGATTGATTCTAAGATGAAATATATAAAGGTGTAAGGAAGGGATTGTTTTGATTTTTCCTTTAAAACGGGGTTGAAAATAACCGGCGATTCATTTCTTTTTTGCGAAAGGTAAAATATTGGCAGACTCAGCCAAAAAATATCGCCGGTTCCCATATTCTGAAGACCGTCAGCCAAATGGCTCCCACTGCAAAGAGTTACACCCCGGGCTGACCGGCTAAAATTGAACATGCTTTTGATCAGATTTTATTTAGCGCCTGATCTATGTCATTTTTCAAATCTTCGAAATCTTCACAACCTACAGACATGCGCACCAATTCGTCTTTGATGTTAGCCAAAAGGCGTTCTTCCCTGGGAATGGTCGCATGGGTCATGGAGGCCGGATGTTCTATTAAAGATTCCACTCCGCCAAGTGAAACCGCAAGTGTAAACAGCTCCACATTATCCATTACTGTTTTTCCACCACTGAATCCGTTTTTGACACCAAATGAAATCATGGAGCCAAAACCATCCATCTGCTCTTTTGCTAAGTTATGCTGCGGATGCTCATCGAGACCCGGATATGAAACCCAATTAACACTGGGGTGCTTTTTCAGAAACATAGACATTTTTTCCGCATTAGACTGTGCTTTATCTACACGAAGGGCCAGTGTCCTTACGCCGCGTAAAATAAGCCATGCCTGATGAGGATCCATTGTACCGCCAAAAGCGTTAAGAACAGGTCTGATTGTTTTGAATAATTTTTCACTTTTTACCACAATCATCCCACCGACAACATCGCTGTGACCGTTTATAAATTTTGTTAATGAATGCACAACAACATCCGCACCCAGCTCAATAGGGCGCTGCAGATAAGGACTGGCAAATGTATTATCTACAACGAACAAAGCGTCATTTAGATGGGCAATTTCAGCTACCGCCCGCAGATCGGTAATGCTGATGGTCGGATTGGCCGGTGTTTCCACATATACCAATTTAGTATTGGGCCTGATGGCCTCCTTAACATTTTGAGAATCCGAACTGTTCACAAAGGTAGCGGATACTCCAAAGCGCGAAAACTCCCTTTCCAGCACCATCCGTGTAGGCCCGTAAACTGAATCGGTACAGACCAGATGATCGCCTTTATTCAGAAATGTCAGAAATACAGTCGTTATGGCCGCCATACCGCTCGCGGTTGCCAGACCCTTAAAACCCGATTCAAGGATTGCCACATTATCTTCAAGCGCCTTGATTGTCGGATTCCCCATACGTGTATAAATAAATCCGTCACTTTCACCGGCAAAACGCGCGGCTCCTTCATCGGCGCTGGGAAATGAGAAGGTGGATGTCTGAAAGATCGGCACCGATACTTCTCCAAAAATTGGATCAGCCAGATTACCGGCGTGAATCGCTTTCGTCGCCATACCTGTGTTTAGATTTTTTTTCATTTTTGATTCCCTTAAATTTTAAAACTGTAAATGTAAATAAACCGAACAATTATAATATGCTTTGAGAAATCAGACCTACGATCAATCCCGCCGAAATATTTATAGCCTTAACCAACATAAACCCTTTTCTGGAAACTGCCAGCATGGGCAGCATACCATGTCCGTCCTGGACAATCGAGCTGGCCAGCAATATGCTGAAAGGAAGGCTCCCGGCGGCAAACAGGGTCACAAATACAAGGTGTGGACCCGATTCAGGGATAATACCGACCAGAATAGCTACAATTAGAACCTGAAAATAATTTTCCTGAATCCATTCTTTAACATCGATATAGCTTTCCATGTAGTGAATGACCAGCAACGCCGCAAATGTCCAGATGAAAATTTTGGGCACGTGTTTTTTCATCACATGCAGCCATAAGTGCTGTTCAAGAAAATGATCAGGTACCGTAATTACAACAAACAAACCGAATACCGCACCGCCTGTAAACGATATTTTTTTCCAGTTCCAGACAGCAGGCCCGATGGATCCGCTGACCATAAAAAACAAAAACAAGCTAAAAATTCCTATAAGCAGTGTCCGGGGTAAGGTGCTGTTTTTAATTTGTTGCCAAATTTCACCTTTTGGGAAACAGTGGCATACATCCGTCTTGTGAATGAGCAAATGATGGTCTTCAGCCATTAGCAAAAGATCCTGTTTTTTATAGAAAAGATCCGTCAGATATCCCGCCGCAATTCCAACAAAAAACAATATTACCGTCAGTCCGATGGCCTCGCGCGGAAACATAGAAAACATGACAAATGATTCATCGCCGCTTGTAGCGATCATGGTTGTTACCAGCGCTCCGAAACTCACAACGCGGTGTGAATAGAGGGAAACAACCGTAAAAGCGCCAAGGCACCCCGGAACAGAACCGAGAAACGCGCTAAGTATATATTGCCCCCAGCGGCTTTTTTTTAGAGATTCCTGCCAGCTGCCACGTGTTTGAACATTGATATATTCTATGAGCAGCATCATGATAAAAACGAAACTCGTAATCATCAGAGCGTGTTCGATAATTTTAAGAATTTCCATCTTGTCTACCCGCTTGATCTTGAATGAACCGGTCTGCAATCAAGTTTGAACACAAAACTGAAACTGAGCAGAATAATGGCTGAAACAGTTAAAAAAACCATATAATAACCAAACGCCGAAATCAGTACTCCGGCAAATAAGGGGAAAAGGGTTGTCAATATATTGCCGGCCCCTGATATTCCCGTATAGGTAGCCCGGTTTTCATCGGTTGAAATTTCTAAAAGAACGCCATTGAGGGCCACTTTATATATAGCGAAAAAAATTCCGGTCAGAATAAAAATGTAATGATAATTTTCCGCTGAACGCGCCAGCGTCAGGCTGATCAAAGGCAGGGCCGCTCCCAGTAGTATCAGGAACATGAGAAGGTGTTTATAAATAAAACGGCTGGCGAATTGAAATAATATTATTCCTGCGGTCAACATACCTATTGTTCTGAATAGTAAAAAATTACCTACTGATTCAAAGGTTAAACCAAAACTGTCCTTTGCGAATAAAATAAAAAATGGCATCAGGCTGAGAGTCAAACCAAGAGTGTTGATCAGCAACAGGTAATATTTAAGATTGGAGTTGTTACGGATCTCACCGGGGATCATACGAAAAAAATCCACAAGCCCCTTGTGCGAACGGACAGCGGATGAAGCTTCCTGAATCCGCCAGAATCCCAGCGAAGCTACCAACAACAACAAACCGGCGATCAAAAATAAAACAAAGTAGTTTTTCGGGTAGTCAAAATATGTTACCAGCTCCCGAACAATAAATGCCGTGCTGATTAAACCGATACTGTCAAAAATCTGTTTAAGCGAGAAAAACTTTTTACGTTTATTTTCCAGTACCGATTTACCAAGAATATCCACATAAGAAACGTTGGCAAAAGCGCCGCTAAATGAAAAAACAGAGATAAACAAAAAAATCAGCGCGATTATCAAAGCGCTACTTAATGAAGAAGCTGTAAGAAACAGAACCGCAAGCGCCAAAAGCGCCGCAACTCTCAGATTTATCCCCGTCAGCAAATATTTTTTTTTGCAGGGCTTTCCCGATAAAAATCCGGCAAAAACAAGCTGGAATAAACTGGATCCTCCAAGCATGATAGCGGTCATAATACCAAGATGTATGGAATTGCCGCCGGCCTTTATCAGCATGGACGGGATGATCGTATCAATATCCATAAAATTACTGGCCAACGCCAGAAATCCCGAATGCCATATAAACGCGCGGAAATTTATTTTTGAGCTTGTGGATGTTAATATTGTCATAATTTTATAGCTCTAAAGCCAGTTTATATCCATCCTGAATGGCATCCTGAGCTTTTCCTGTTTTTTTAGCATCCCCGATAAGATGTACCGTTAATTTATCTTTCAGGCTATCATATAAAGGATGATAGCTGGTCATGCCGGTTGCCACAACTATATGATCAATATTCTCTAAGATTTGTTCGTGTTTTCCAGCAAGAACAACCCTGTCTCCGACGACTTCAATAACCCGTGTTTCTGTATATATTCGTACATTTTTCATGCTGAGTTTACTCATTGTCATATTTTTTTCGATCATTTCCATACCACGCGCCGCTTCTTCCAGCATTTCAACAATAATCACGTTGTTCTTTTTATCAACCAATTTGCTGGCGACTTCCATGCCGATCAATCCTCCGCCGATAATAAGGATCGTTTTGTTGACCGGTAAATTTTCATCATGCAGAAACTCAGTCCAGAAAAATTTCGTCAGGCCTTTTACGGGAGGAACAGCGGGCACTGCTCCGGTCGCTATAATGACCGCTTCAAATTTTTTGTCTAATAATTCAGATTCAGTTGCTTCTTTATTTACAAAATGGATGTTTTTATCTTTTAGCTCGTACTCGTAAAAATCAACGATCTCTTTTAAGCTTTCCTTGTTGGGCGGACGCCAGGCCAGATTGAATTGACCACCGATCTCATTTTTCTCATAAAGCGTTACCATATGACCGCGGGATTTTAGCGTTAAGGCCGCCTCCAGTCCTGCCAATCCGGCGCCGACAACCGCAAAATGTTTTTTCTCCACGGCTTCTGTCATTACGGCAACCCCATTACCCAAGGCAGGATTTACAACACATCCTAATCCATTTCCGGAACGGACGCCGCCAAGACATCCTTCCGAACATGCCAAACACGGGCGAATACGGCCATCTATTTCTTGCAGATACTTCCCCGCAAATTCGGGATCAGCCACTAATGCCCGCCCTAATGCCATGTATTTGGCGCCAAACTCATTTTTTAAACGATCCACATCGCGGATTGAATTTATTCTCCCAACAAAAATGACCGGGATATTCAGTTCTTTTTTAACATCAGCGGCTAATTCCCATGTTTTGCCTTTAGGAACAAACATGTGCTGAAAGAACCATGGTGGTGTGGAGCAAACAGTACCGGCTGAAACATGTATGGCCGCGGCTCCTTTCCCTTCAAGTATTTTTGCCAGCGCAATGGTTTCATTTATCAGAATTCCATGAGGTGTCATCTCTGTTCCGCTGACCCTGACAATAATTGGCAGATGCACCGTTTTTTTAACCGCTTCGAATATCATAAGCGGAAAACGCAGGCGGTTTTCAAAACTACCGCCAAATTCGTCTGTCCGGTCATTGACATCAGGTGATAAAAATTGTGCCAGAAGATAACCGTGTCCCATTTGCAGTTCGATGATATCAAAACCAGCCTCTTCAGACCGATGTGCCGCTGCCGTGAATAAATCAATAATGGATTTCATATCCGCCTGATCCATCCTTTTCGGTACCGCGCCCCCATTTTCGCATGCTTTGTCGGTAGCGGAGACATAATAATTACCCGGCATTTTGGGATTCGCCATTCTGCCGGGATGATTGAGATGGGCAATGACTTTTGCCCCCTTCTGATGGATAGCATCGGTCAGGGTGCGCAATCCACTTATTTTATCATCGGAATCGATTCCCAGCTGGGTGGGTATCTCGCGTAAACCTTTATCAAGAAAAAGCGGTTCAAGCGTCAATGCACCCATATGAGCGCTGCGGTCCATATAAAATTTCAGGTGTTTGTGATTAACTTCTCCGGATGCGTCACTATACCCTAGTTTTACAGGGGCCATTATAAACGGATATCGCAGGTTTAACATAATTGTCTGTTTATTCCTTTTTTTAAGCATGCGGTGGCCATCTTTTAATTATATGCTTTAAGCACAAACGTATGACCCTGATATTTTGACTGGACGATTTCCCCATTGGACAACATCTCATCCACCAGCTTTATATCAACATGTTTTTTATTCAAAAGTCTTTGCAGCGCGTCCATACGCATCGGATGGACGGCTGTTATGCTGAGAATATCATCATGGATATTTCCCAATGATGAAAATTTGTTGCCCTCATAACCGGTTAATAATTCCACCCGTTTTAAGTGTTTCTTAAAAAGTTGATATATGTTTGTTATGGATTGGGCCGATGCGGGCCGCACGCTCGATTCCGCCGGGGGTCTGGTAGGCAGGGCGATATAGGCTGTGTCAGGTTGCAGTCGCGCCAGATATTCCACTGTGTTTGTATTTACCGGTACGCTGTCATTTATATCTTGTACAACCATTGTTTCTGTTACCAGTTTACCCTTAAAGCGAGTTTTAAAACTTATCAGATTGTCCAGTAAGTCAACAAGCTGTAGTTTCCCGTGCGGTCGGTCAATCTGATGCCACGTGTCCGGGTCAACCGAGTCAATTTTGAAGGAAATCCAGTCGCATTGCAACAATTCACTTTTTACATTCTCGCGGTTAATCAATGAGCTGTTAGTAATGATCGCAATCGGAATATCAAGAGATTTCAATAGATTGATCGTTTCACCCAGGTTTAAATCCAGAGAGGGTTCACCATCCGGTACAAAGGCAAGATAATCTATAGGCTCATTTTCCGCCCGGCACCGGCTGACCTTTTCTTTTACCATATCAAAAATCAACTGTGGGCTGTAATAGGCCCGCCTTTCTATACTCATCGAATTGGTATTACCAACCTGACAATATATACAGGTATAGCTACAAATTTTGGGCGGGATATTATTTATTCCAAGACTACGACCCAGACGCCTTGAAGGGACAGGCCCAAACACTATATTTTTAAAATCTTGAGATGTCATGCTTTTTCTATCCTTCTATGAAAATTATATGGCGCCTTTCCAGTTTGCTTTTGCCAGGGCTAAGAACTTCCGGCGGTTTTCTTCACTCATATTAAAAAACTGAATATTTGTTTGAAGACCATGTTTAGCCAGTGGTTCATTAATACTTTTAATGATGGCATCCTCAACCGCTTGTGGAATTTTCGCTGCAGGTAATGCCAATGCCACATTAACAATTTGTCCGTCAATTACATGATCCAGAATCATTCCCAGGTCCTCTAGCGAGGCATCTATCTCAGGATGCTGGATCTTCTCCAGAATTTCCCGGATATCTTTTTGTGTAATGGTATTGTTCATAATATTTCTCTTTTATGGTATGTTTATTGTTCTGCCCACGCCTCCTTCTGTATGCGGCAAAGGAAACAGATTTTTAATTTCAGTATTATATTGAGTGCAGTGTGTCGGACAAATAAGTTTTAAATCTTTAAGCAAATGGAATTTATTAAAACCATGCAGGCCGCCAATAAGCCAGTAGATATTCCCGAATTGCGAAGCAGATGTTAATATTTTTTGCATATCAGGGTGCGCGCAACCAACAACAACAACAAGCCCCTTTGATGTTTGAATGACAAGCGACTGCTCCAGGCCATCCAGCTCACCGGTGGTGAACAGTCCTTCATCAATTTGCCTGGCTTCGTCAATGTAGATTATCTCTCGGGCTTTGCGCACACCGCGAAATGATTTTGGCAGAAATATACGTACAGCACTGTTTTCATTTAAAAAGGCGGCCAACCCGCCAATGTGATCAAAATGATTATGGCTGATAAATACGTCATCAACTGATTTGGGATCGATGGACAGTGCCCGCATATTATCCAGCAATATTTTTCCATCTGCTCCGGTATCAAATAAAATTCGCCTGTGTTCAGTTTCAATGTAGCATGCAAAGCCCCACTCGGCCTGGCATTCTTCAGATAAACTTGTATTATCAAAAACAATTGTTATGCGCATAAGAGTCTCGATTTCAGATTTGTTTTATAACAGGTATTAAGTGTTTTCGAGCTTTATTAGCCTCAGCCCGTATGCTTACGAGTTCATCTTCAGTTAGGGGAACTTCAACCTCATCGCTTCGATACGAATTGTCTTTCAACCTTAATATACTGAATCCCAGTCGCATCTGATCAGTGCTTCGCGAATAGAAGAGATTATCAGCTTTGTTCTCCCATTGCGAGATCTGATCCTCAAATGTATTAGTTGCTACAGTAAACATGCAGTTTTCGCCACCGCCAATTATTTCCAGAAATTTGTCATGGATGGCCTGGTTATAGCTTTTTGAAAAAAGCAGCATATTTAAGGCTGACGCGTATATAAGTGAACCGCTTTCGGTTTCCGGCAGCATTGCCTTTGCCTCACGAATCGCCGTGTCAACATTCTCAGGTATCAGCAAATTGCCGCGAAGTGTAACATCATTCGTTTTTTCAATCCCTTCTATCAGAGGATCGATCTCCACGTACACAATCCGGTCTTTATATTTTTCCAGATCCGGATTAAAAAGATTCAGCATCTTATCGGCATATACGCGATCAAAATTGATCAAAAAATGAATAAGCGAGCCCCCCTGATTTAACCAGGCATCGGCAATAACAGCGCCGATTAAAGGCTTACCCGCCCCTCCCGGTCCGCTTATTAACGTGCTTGATGGAACAGGTATACCGGAAGGCATTAACTCTTCCATCCATTTTTGTCTAATCTTTAAACTTTTCATAATTGACTCGATTTAAATTTATCCTCTGTCTTATTATGTTGTTGTAATTCGCCATTCGTTTCAAATATTATTTTTGCTTCTTTTTCAGATACATTTTATGATGGTCGGAGCCTTCCCGCAGAAGCTTTGCATTGCAGTTCGGGCACAGTTCATCCTGGCACGGAACGCCATTTTTATGTGGCGCGCGATAATCACATTTTGGGCAGACACAGTATCCCCCGTCACCCAGATTTTGTTTTTTATGATCATGCATGTTTATACTCCTATGATTTTATATATTTTTTTCTCAATCGTAAGCTTTACGGATTTCAGGATCACAAATGACCGGTTTTATGATATCCTGCCATTCATCTGACTCCCAGGTTCCCATACTATTATGCATTTTATAATATTTTTCCGGTATTGGGTGCGTCCCCATCACAACTTCTATCTCGTAATTCTTTTCTATAAATTCCTTAAAGTGTTTGATATACGGGCATGGTGGATACCCTACAATCATTCCAGTGGCAAAATGTATTTTTTTTACTCCGTTATTTTTCATTTCATTCGGCGCGTATTCGATATTGCCACCCGGGCAGCCGTCGCATGTAGTATAACCCGCCACTACTACTTTTTGATTTTTATATATGCTGAAGGCCCCTTCCCTGTTTTCGAGCGCCCTGAAACATTTTCCGCCGGCGCAGCGACGGTAGCGGTCGCAAATAATGATGCCGATCTTCAATGGTTTTTCCACAATGGTTCCTCCTCGTTTGTATGAGTTGGCACCGCAATTTCCACCAGGTACCCATTAATGACTGAGAAGAGCACAATAAAAACTGTAAAAATTATTGTGAATGCGGCTCCAAAATAATAAATCAACATAAATAATAACGGTAGTTTTATCGCCCGGTTATAAAGAAATACGGCAATAAGCTTATTGCTCATGCCATGCCTTCTAAAATCTGCTAACAGAGGATACCAGGCGTAAATAGATCCTGCGGATAAAATGCCTCCGGCGATGGCTATGAGAAGTCCTTTGATACCGGAATTATTGCCAAGATGTTTTTTAATGAATGTAGGTTCTATAAAATAATTGATTGCAAGCATCAGGATATAGACTACAATCATAACCGGAATAATATTTATGAGCATATTACCAAATAAACGCGTAGCTTTTAAAAACTGATTGAAATCGGCAACCATCAAAATGGCGTAACTGGCTGTCACAATAGTTCCCAACAGAATCATCGGGTTTATCTTTTTATCTGATTTGTTCATTTCTATCCTAAAATATTTACAGTTAAAATTGCTATTATCACGGCTGAAACAAACGCAATCACATTTCTGTAGATTGTAAACCTTTTGTTAAATACAAGCATTTCTGCCGGTGCCTGAACAATGCCTACTGTCACCCAGGATGCCATAAAAGCGGCAACCGCGATTGTACTGACCCCTGCTTGCAGTAATTCGTTGCCTATAACATAGCTGACGATGGGATTTCCCGATAAGATACTACCAAGAAAAGATCCGATAAATGGGTCAATGAGAGTATTTCCCGTAAAGATTGAAGTTAATTTTTTTGTGGGGATTATACTGATCAGCAATGCCATCAACGCCATTACACCAATAAGTATCGGCATCATCTTCAAAAATGTTTTGTTAGTATTCTTTAATATCTTCTTTGTTCTGTCTGAAATATTCATGGTGTTAATAATTTCTATTTTTATATGGATCCCAAATAACAGCAGGATTGAGCTTTTTTCTGCCAATAGAGGAATCCGGTTTTTGATTGCCATTCCAGATGATTATAAGTAACATTTATTGCCACGCGACAAACGCCCTTTCTTGTTTAACATAAACGGTCAATGCTCGCATCCCTTTTCAGGGTTATCCAAAAGCCGGTTCTTTAAATAAAGGTCAAGAGCTGTATCTGCAATGGTTTCCTGTACGATAAAAGCTTCAATTTCGATTGATTGCAAATCGTCGTAAATCTTGCGGCCCATGCCGCGTGAAATAACAGCTTTACACCCATTCAGAGCTGATAGAATCGGTCCATGGTGATCCGCGCTGTGTGATGTACCGCTCAACCCGCGGGCATGTCCTGTAAAATCATTAAGCGTATATGTGCGTTCTTTAACAACGCCATTTTCAATAGTGTAAATCAAAAAACCGCGTGTACGGCCAAAATGCATGGCAATGCTTTCACCGTCGTCAGATGCGATAGCTATTTTCATTGTTTCTCCCGATAGGTTAATGATGGCTGATAATTCTTAATGGACAACTATTTTCGGCTCTCAGAGCGCAGTTGATCAACTCGGCAGGTACCGGTGTCATTTCAATTTTGACCGACATATCATTACGCATTCTGAAAACCTGCGGACACACACGTTCACAAATTCCGCATCCCCTGCATGCCTGATTATCAACAATAAATTTCATCGAGTATTCCTTTTGCAATAATTAATGAGTTTTTACATATTCCGAATTCAGACTTTTTATATCCTGAGATCCACACTCAGGGCAATTTTGCAGACTCTGTGACCGGGCTAAAATAAGTTCTTCACCACATTCATCGCAGCGGTGCAATGACTGAGCAAAATCTATATTACCCCCTTCTATCACTAATTCCATACCATCAATGATCGCTTTTGACACCTTCTGCCGGGCTTTTGCGATAAGCCGCGTAAATGTCGGCCGCGATATATTCATTCTTTGCGCGGCATCCCGGTGCTCTTTTCCCAGATAATCAGCCAGGCGGATTGCCTCAAATTCATCAAGCGTTAATATCATGCTTTTTAACATTTTGCGCGGTATACCGGCCGGTTTAAAATATTGGTACTTCGGCGGTAAATGTACACGTCTTTTTCGATAGGATGATCGCACTCCCGGCTCCAGTGAATTGAACATATGATCATTTGTATGTTTGAATATAATGAACTTATGTTCATTTAGCAATTTAATTGTAAAAATTTTTTATCACATTTAATGGATGATATAAATAGTGATGCGGCATCTGTTTTATATGATTGTGCCTTGATCAGGACTGCAATACGATATGAATTAGTGTTTTAGTGATAAAAAATAAGCCTGCCGGGAAATATCAGCAGGCTTATAACATTTTAGTGGTTGTATTTATGGATTGATCAATGCCGGCTCTTTTCGTCGTCCGTGGTTCGCATCTTAAGATAAAGCACAAATAGATATAGAGAAGAGTGTCTTATGATTATTCCTATAAGACCGATTAGAAATTGACGGGAAGTTGACTTGTCGGCTAATTCGGTTTTTGCGGAAGGCGAAATACCGGCAGCCTCAGTCCCCAAAGAATGGCCATTGCCCTGAGAATGACAACAGTCAGCAAACCCGCCCCCATGGCAATAAATCGGCTGACTCCAAATACCTGAATCAGCAGATAAATTGATGAACCGGAGATCGCGGCTGTCGCGTAGATATCACGGCGCAGGATTAGCGGAACCTCCGCGCTCAGCACATCCCTTATCACCCCGCCGGCAACACCGGTCATGGTTCCCATTAACACAGTGATTACAGGGTGCAGTCCGGCCGTTTCGGCAATCTGCGTACCGGCAATCGTAAAAAGCGCCAGACCGAGAGCGTCGGCGATCAGCAGGGCGTTGCCGGGAGGTTTCCTGAGACGCACATACACAATGGCAAAAGCCGATGCACCCATGATAACGATAAGATATCCCGGATCATCAATCCAGAATATGGGATGTCTGTCCAGCAGAAGATCCCGGAGCGTGCCTCCGCCGACCGCGGTCACGGCGGCAATCACGAAAACACCCAAAAGGTCCAGTCCCTTCCTTCCCGCGACAAGGGCGCCGCTGACAGCAAAAACCGCCACCCCCATAAGATCAAGTATATTTGAAACCGTGAACGGACTGAGAAACATACATTTTAACCTTTTTCTGAATACAAACTGATGATAACCATTCTCAGGGATCTGAAAATTCCCGGGTACAGACCCGCAAGGACAAATAAGATATGACGCTTCCTTACGGTTGACCTTTTGAGTCCAGCCGTCGAAGCCAATCATAGTAATTTTTACTTACTAACCGATAATGCGGATGATATAAATCAGCATACCGGTCACTATGGTGAATAGCAGCTTTCCCTTCTGAAAGCGTATTGTTAATGAAGTCCACATCCCCTTCAAAACCGGAAAACTTATACGGGATGGCAATGGGGCCAGAAAAACAAAAAGAGTTAAGAAACCTAAAACAAGCGTCTTAACTCTTTTGTTGATTTATTCCTGAATCGCTACTTCATTTTTGATTCGGTTTCCGTGGTCTCCTCCACACCGTTAAAGATTTCCGAAAAGATCTCCAAAAGCTTGAGGTTTTGTTTTGATATCATCATGGCGTTCCCGACAACCGCGTAGTATAAAATACTTAATCTCGTTTTTGAACGGTCATCACGTATTCTTTCGGTCTGATTGATATTTAATTTATCAGCAAGATTTCTTAATTCGGCATCTTTACTTTTTACGCTTTCATATGAATCGATACTCTTATTGTTAAACGCGTCTTCAACATCCCGGAGAATATTGAGCAGCAATGTTTTTACATCCCTTAGTTCATTTATCTGAACCTCGAGCAATCCTTTGTGATGATTACCGACATGCGTATGAGAACGCAAGGCGATATCTCTGTATCCATCGGATAGTTTCTGAATACGCCGAATCGTTTGTCCGTATTTATAGGTAATATGGGCATCTTTTTTCTGCAGGAGCCTAAGCGTTTTAAAAATATTCGCGATAATGATATTTGCCCACCTCTGGATCTGTTTGGTCTTTTTTGTTTCCACCCGGAGCAAATATTCATTTTGTGAGAATAAGGCATCCAGAGTAGTATCAAGAGATTCACGGATTTCACCCAGGAAAATTCCCATATGCTCAAAAGTAACCGAGATGGCATCATTAACCTTTGTCACTTTTTTCAGATTAAAAATGCGGTCCATATCCGAAAGTTTCGTTCTTTCACTGTGCTTATGATGATTTCTCCAGACAATCACAATAACGCCAAGCAAAAGGAAGATTACGCCAAAGCCTCCGGTATAATAAATGATTACGGCTATCAAACTTGAAATTGATAAAGCAAGCAGCGCCGTCATAAACCAGCCACCGATCACCGTTAATACTCCCGTAACCCTGTACACCGCGCTTTCACGACCCCATGCCTGATCGGCAAACGAGGAGCCCATGGCAACCATGAATGTGACATAGGTAGTGGAAAGAGGCAGTTTATAAGAAGTGGCGTAGGAGATAACCGCGCTGGCAACCATCAGATTAACGGATGCCCGCAATAAATCAAAAGATGGACGCTGCTCCGTTTCTGATTCTGCTTTAGACTGCCGCATATCAAGCCTTTTTGTCACCCAGAGGCGGATTGATAGTGGAATAAACAGCTTAATAAAATTAAAGAAACCGATTGTCATCCTTACAATTTTTCGCGATAGATATGTTGAATCAAATTTCTCCACCCCTTCTGATTGCTGGCCAAGGCTGATTTCAGTGTCTGTAACTGTTTTCGCTTTTTTTGATATCCAAAGAGTGACAACCATAACCAGGCCGGCGCCAATCAGCATTAACGGCTGTGTCTGAACGCTCTTTCCGAGCGCGCCCATGGTGGCGGTCAATGGTGAATCCGTTGCGGCGGCGACAATATATGCCTGAAAACCGGCCAGCGGAACTCCGATAAAATTCACAAGATCATTCGCTGCGAACGCCATGGCCAGCGCGAAAGTCCCAATGAGAACTATCGGTTTAAATATGTTTATTTTAAGAAAAAGCAAAATCTGAAGCATTACAGCGGAAACAGCAAAAATTGACAGGAGAAGGGTGAATGTGTGTGTCTTAATCCAGTCTACAGTCTCAGGAGTTAGGAACGAAGCGCCTTTTGCGCCTTTCACCAGAATAAAATATGTGATGAACGCAAGCGCCACGCCACCCCAGAGAGCGCCGTATCTTTTCATTCGTTTCACATAATCAAATGTGAACAAAAGCCGGGTTAAAAACTGCACAATCGCCCCAAAAACAAACGCCACGGCCACCGAAAGAAGTATCCCGAATATAATCATCATGGCCTTGCTTGTATTTATATAATCACCCACAAGCGCTAATCCGTCATTCGCTTCAAGAACCTTCAGGATAGAAACCGCGACCGCGCCTCCAAGAAGCTCAAAGACAATGGAAACAGTGGTTGAAGTCGGTAGCCCGTATGTATTGAATAGATCCAAAAGAATAACATCTGAAATCATGACCGCAAGGAAAATAGTAATCAACTCCGGCATCGTAAAAAACTGCGGATGAAAAATGCCTTTTCTGGCGACTTCCATCATACCGCTTGAAAAACCAACGCCCGCCATGATTCCAAGACTGGCAATGATCATGATGACATAGCGCGGAGCTACACGTGATCCAATGGATGAATTTAAAAAATTCACCGCATCATTACTCACACCAACTATCAAATCGAATATCGCGAAACCAAACAAAACAATAACGGCGATTAAAAAATAGTCAAAATTCATATTTTTACATCCTTAATAAATTATCTGCGGCTAATTTAATTCCGGTATGTTAAAATGACAAGAATGGTTTTATAAAAACCCGGCCTTCATTATCCACTATAAGGTCAATGTGATTACAACTGATATTGCTATATTAACATTATCTTTATCAAAATGAATTCATCCGGAATAATTGAAACTTCTGAAAAGTTTATACGTAACTATTGCGCATTATCGAAAAATATGATAGATTGTTCGAAAATTAGACAGGAAACGAATGGAAAAAGACGAATTAAAAAAAGAACAGATCCTTGACGCGGCCATGTCCTGCCTGGCAAGATATGGCGCGGTTAAGGCAACGATGGACGATATTGCCGCGGTTATCGGCATGAAAAAAGCGTCTCTCTACTACTATTATAAAAACAAAGAGGCGATTTTCAGTGACGCCATTGAGCGTGAAGCGATTAGATTATTGTCAGAGATTAAATCTAAATTTAAGGACAGTCAAACGGCAACTGAAAAGATGTACGCGTTCAGCAAAGCGATTGTTCTGTTTTTAAAGGATCGGGCGGAGCTTATGGATCTGAATGTTCAGGCGATGCTTGATAATCATATTCTGATACAAAATCTGCACAAAAAGCTGAAAGAAAAAAACGTTGATTTTATGGCTGATTTAATCAAAGAGGGCATGGATATCGGCGAATTCAGTGAGGGTGATCCTAAAAGGGCCGCCGACGCCATAAGAACAATGATGGAAGCCCGGCGACTGGAACTGTTTTTATCACTGCAGTCACCTCGACCCTCCTCTGCTGACTTCAAGCAGCTCGAGAAAGACACAGAATATTTACTCGATTTAATTTTAAACGGACTAAAAATCAGATCTTAACGATTACGGTGAGGAAATGAATTTAAACAAATCATACCGATTTTTGATCGGAATTATGCTTATATTTTTGCTGTCAGGATTGGCCGCGGCTCAGGAAGAATTATCTTTTACAATCAAAGAGGCGCAAAAATACGCTCTGGAAAATAATTATGATGTCCGCAATGCCCGGCTTAATATCAAGGCGGCGCAAAAACAGCGCATGGAAGTTACCGCTGCCGGTTTTCCCCAAATCGAAGTCAGCGCGGATTATCAAAAATTGATCGACATTCCCACGCAATTAATACCCGGTGAGTTTTTTGGTGACGCCGCCGGAACCACCGTTCCGGTAAAATTCGGTCAAACTCATAATATGACGTATGGCGTTTCCGTTTCCCAGCTTATTTTCAGCGGAAGTTATCTGGTCGGGCTGCGCGCGTCAAAAATTTATCAGAAGCTCTCAGTGCAGAGCACCCGAAGCACCGAACTGGATGTGCAGGAAACAATCGCCCAAACCTATTATCTTATCATTATCGGTGAGGAAAACCGGCGAATTCTGCAGGAAAGTCTCGATAATCTGAAAAAAACACTCTATGAGATCAGCGCCATGTATGACGAAGGCTTTGTGGAAGAAACCGATGTTAAACAACTTCAGATCTCCGTCACCGGACTCGAGAACAGTATTGTCTCGATCGATCAGCAAATCATGATCGCATACGATCTTCTCAAGATGCAGATGGGAATCCCTTTCAGCAGCCCGATCCGTTTAAAGGATGATCTTGCAAAGGTATTCTCAGACCTTGATATCCGCTCACGGCTTGAACGTGAATTTGATCTGAACAAGAATATCACTTTCAAGTTACTGACCACACAGGAACAATTGGCTGATCTTACATTAAAAAATGAACTCACCGGTTTTATGCCATCGATCGCGGCGTTCGGCAGCATCCAGCGTAACGCCCAGAGAAACAAGTTCAATTTTTTCGACAGTAATGACCCATGGTTCCGTACGACGGTTGTCGGTTTATCTGCGAGTTGGCCAATCTTTAGTGGTGGACAGAAAGTTTTTAAAGTTCAAAAGGCAAAAATTGAGTTGAAGCAGGCTTCTCTGCAGAAACAAAAAGCCGAACAAGGCCTGGATCTTGAATTCCGGCGGGCGCGCTCTGACCTGTCAACCACATTCAAAAGATATCAGAATTCTGAAAATAATATGATATTGTCAAAGGAAATCTATGACATCAATCTGATCAAATACAAGGAAGGGCTGATTTCCAGTCTGGATTTGATTCAGAGCCACACCCAGTATCTGCAGGCAGAATCCGATTATATGACAACCACATCTAATCTGCTAAACGCGCAGAATAAAATGGATAAGCTGCTGGAAAATTATTAGAAAAAAAACAAGACAATAAACAGTTTTAACCAATTTGAATGGGATATTATAATGAAGAGAATATTTTTAATGGCATTAACCGTCTTGACAATCGCGGGATGCGGAAGCGCGGATAAACAATCTCAACTAAAAGAGCTGGAAGCAAAACGTGATGAGATAAACCTGGAAATTAAACAGCTGCTGGCAGATATTGCCCTTGAAAACGGCGAAAATGCACCTGATAATACCGTCTTTATTTCGCTGCAGACCGTTAAACCATCGGTTTTCCGGCATTATATTAAGACACAGGGAACGGTTACTTCAGATAATAACATTCTAATCCCGGCCCAACTCGACGGAGTGATAAAATCCATCTATGTTACCGAAGGCGAACAGGTAAAGGCCGGACAACTGCTTGGGCAGCTTGACGGCGCGATTTACGAGAAAAATATTACTGAACTAAAAACGAGTCTGGATCTGGCGCGCACGATCTTTGAACGTCAGGAACGGCTCTGGGAAAAGAAAATCGGAAGCGAAATTCAATACCTTCAGGCAAAGAATAATAAGGATGCTCTCGAAGCGCGTCTGGCGACTTTGGAAGAGACCTACCGGCTTACTAAAATCATCGCCCCCATCAGCGGAACGGTCGATCAGATTCTGGTCAAAGAAGGCGAAGGTATCGGCGCCGGTTTTGGAACGGTACGTGTTGTAAAAGTTTCACAGTTAAAAATTGAATCATTTCTATCCGAAAACTACATCAATCAGGTGCATAGCGGTGATTCCGTAAATGTGTACATTCCTGTTCTGGATAAGTCCTTTGCTTCGGTTATACGATCCGTCTCTCAGGTCATCGACTCCAAAAACCGCACCTTCCCGGTCGAGGTAAAAATACCGGCCGGAATGCAGTCGGTTAAACCAAATTTGATGGCCATACTGACAATCAATGATTATACTAAAGCCGGCGCCATAACGGCACCTGTGAATGTAGTGCAAAATACCGGTGAAAGTAAATTTCTCTTTACCGCAAAACTGATCAATCAGAGCGAAAACATCTGGAAAGTGGTTAAAAAACAGGTGACCACCGGATTAAATTATGATGGTATCATCGAACTTACAAACGGACTGCAACCGGATGAATATATTGTAACAGTCGGTTATCAGAATCTTGCGGACGGGCAGAATGTGCGGGTTTCCGACGCCAAGGTAATCGCCGGCAACCAGAAAGATCAACTAATCCCAATTACGGAATAAAAGGCTGATAAAGATGAAAGAATTCAAACTATCCAATAAAGCGATAGAAAATAAAACTACGATTTATGTATTTACTGTTTTGCTGGTGATTTTTGGGATCATTCAGTATTTGTCCACATCAAAGGAACAGTTTCCTGATGTGGTTTTCCCTTATTTTATGATCACAACCATCCAGCCCGGCACATCACCGGCGGATATTGAAAACCTGATCACAAGGCCGATCGAAAAAGAGTTAAAAGGCATCAACGGTATCAAGCATATCAACAGCCAGTCCATGCAGGATGTATCTCTTATTGTTGTGGAGTTTGAAGTTACCGCGGATGAAATGCAGGCTTTTATCGACACCAAAAAGGCGGTGGATGATTCACGGAGTGAACTACCGAATGACTTGTATCAGGAGCCGGATCTCAAACAAATAGATGTTTCCGAAATACCGATTATATTTGTGAACCTGTCGGGTGACCTTGGACTGGTAAAATTAAAAGAATACGCCGATGATCTTCAGGATGAAATTGAAGCGCTGCCTGAGATTACACGCGTCGATATGGTGGGTGCTCTGGAACGTGAGATTCAGATCAACGTCGATATTTACAAGATGCAGGCGGCCGGCATTTCTTTCAATATGATAGAAAGCGCGGTCGCGAATGAAAACGTCACCATTTCCGGAGGCCTGATTCATGCCGGCGATATGAAAAGAAATCTTCGGGTGGTGGGTGAATTTGAAAAGGTAGATCAGATTGCCAATATTCTCATAAAAGACGGTGTCTATTTAAAAGATATCGCTGAAATAGTTGACGGATTTAAAGAGCGTGAAAGTTTCGCGCGGATGGACGGGAAAGAGGTTATCTCCTTATCCGTGATCAAAAAAAGCGGTGAGAATCTGATTGATGCCGTTGATGAAATCCGGAAAATCACGGAAAAATTTCAGAAACGTGGTCCTGAAAACCTTATTCTCGCCATTACCGGTGACAGCAGCACTCAGACCCGTAATTCGGTAAGCGATCTTTTTAACACGATTATCCTTGGATTTATTGTTGTGGTTTTTATTCTGATGTTTTTTATGGGTGAACTTGACGCCGTATTTGTCGGTGTCGCCATCCCGCTTTCCATGCTGATCGCGTTTGTTATTGTTCCCATGATCGGTTTTACCATGAATATGATCGTTCTGATGGCTTTTATTCTGGTGCTTGGAATTGTGGTGGATAATTCCATCGTGGTAGTAGAGAACATATACCGTCATTACACCACCACGAAGGGACTCTCAATCACTGACGCGACAAAAACAGCCGTCGGGGAAGTTGCCGTACCCGTCTTCACCGGTACGCTCACTACTTTGGCGCCGTTTTTCCCATTGATATTCATGCCCGGCATCATGGGTAAGTTCATATCCTATTTGCCGATCACGCTAATTATTACTTTGGCCGCATCCATTCTCGTTGCCTATTTTATGAATCCGGTGTTTGCCGTGTCTTTCATGAAATATGAAGGTGATGAGCATGATACGGATCATGGAAAACTGAGCAAAAAATTCCTTAAAACCGCGGTAATTCTCGGTATATTTGCCGGGGTATTCTATCTGGCGGGCTGGATGCTGCCGGCCAACCTGATCGTCTTCGGACTGATATTCTATATATTTCTCAAAACGGCAATGATCAAAATGATCGATAAATTCCAGCACACTGTATTACCGTTAATGATGACCGGCTACAGAAGTTCTCTGGCATTTTTTCTGAAAGGCAAGCGGCCTTACGCGGTGGTTGGCGGAACTGTATTTCTGCTCGTTTTTACATTCTTTCTGATGGGAGTCGCGGCGCCGAAGGTCGTTTTTATGCCCAGCGGTGATCCAAATTATGTTTATGTCTATATTACAATGCCGGAAGGAACGGATGTTGTTTATACGGATGCCGTTGCCCGTACCGTTGAGAACAGAGTGATGGATATTCTCGGGGAAAACAATCCCGATGTGGAATCCGTAATGACCAACGTCGCCATCAACGCCGGAAGCGGACTGTTTGAAAGCACATCCCATGAAAAGCTGGCAAAAGTGACCGTCTCCTTTGTTGAATACAAATACAGAAAGAGCGGGAAGTCAACACTCGATTATCTCGATGAAATTCGTGACAGTGTGCAGGGAATTCCCGGAGCGCAAATTGAAGTGGACCGCGATGCCATGGGCCCGCCCGCCGGGAAGCCAATCAACATTGAAATCCGCGGAGAAGATATCAACGAACTGGTCAGGCTCTCTGACGAACTGAAAAAATATATCGAGTCATTGGGGATTCAGGGAATAGAAAATCTCCAAACCGATATGGAAATCCATAAACCGGAAATCGTTCTGAATCTGGATCGCGCCAAAGCAGGCAAACTTGGTGTAAGCACCGGATATGTAGGCATGACTTTGCGCACGGCACTTTATGGTAAAGAAATTTCAAAATTCCGAGACGGAGAGGATGAATACCCGATTCAGCTCCGTCTTGATGAAAAATACCGGCATGATGTGGATGTGCTTCTCAGCCAGGAATTAACGGTACCCGGAAACGGAAACGGTCCCGCGAGCAATATTCCCATCTCAGCGGTGGCAGCGCCGGACTACACATCCACATTCGGAGCGATTACAAGGCTGGACAATGAACGGCTCATCACTCTTGCCTCGAATATTCTGACCGGATATAACGCCAATGAAATTATCCAGAACATCAAGAATGAGCTACCCGGCTTCAATCTGCCGGAAAATTACACGATTCGTTTTTCCGGTGAGCAGGAAAATCAGGCTGAGATCGGTGACTTTATGGTGAAGGCGTTATTTATCGCCATCGCGCTTATTCTTATCATCCTTGTCGCCCAGTTTAATTCGCTGGCCAAGCCGCTGATCATCGCGTCACAGATTATTTTTAGCATCATCGGCGTACTGCTGGGTTTTATCATCTTCAATATTGATGTATCGGTGATGATGACCGGGATGGGAATTATCGCCGTGGCCGGAATTGTGGTAAAAAACGCGATTATTCTGATTGATTATATCGACGAGCGGATGAAAGACTCCACGGATCCGGTTGGAGCCATTATCAACGCCGGCGCCACCCGTCTGACCCCTGTTCTGCTGACGGCGCTTTCAACCATCTTTGGTCTGCTTCCTCTGGCGTTGGGTATTAACATCAACTTTCTGACATTGTTCACCGAACTGAATCCGCAGATTTATTTTGGCGGTGACAATGTGGCATTCTGGAATCCGCTGGCATGGACCATCGTATTCGGTCTTGCATTCGCCACATTCCTCACGCTTATCGTTGTGCCGGCCATGTACAGAATTGTGTTTGTAAAGGAAAAATAATCTTGGCTTCTTTCGTCCTCCTGTGAAAGCGGGGGGACGGGAGACAGCTTAATGATTAAAAACGCGGATCCTCAAACATCCTGCAAATAAATATTACATCACCGGCTATACGGAAACAACTCATCCCCATAAAGACGCGTATTTTTGACCGCTACCTGTGTTAAACAGTACAACCGTTTCGTTTTTTCCAATCCAGCCTTTTCCGAGTAGTTTTATGAAAGCGGCAAGGGTCGCTCCCCCTTCAGGCGCAGCGAATATTCCCTGCGTCCGGCCGATCTGATTCGCTCCATCCATTAATTCTTTATCGGAAGCGCTCACAGCCGTTCCGCCGCTTTCACGCAAGGCTCGTAAAATCAGGAAATCACCCACCGCGCCCGGGACACGAAGACCATCGGCAACCGTTTTTGCCCCCTGCCAGGGTTCAGCGAATTCATCTCCGTTTTCAAAAGCGCGAACCATAGGGGCGCATCCTTCCGATTGAACCGTCACCATCCTGGGACGTTTTGAACCGATCCAGCCCAATTGCTCCATTTCATCAAACGCTTTCCACATTCCGATTAGACCCGTTCCGCCGCCTGTCGGATAAATAATCACATCGGGAAGGGACCAGTTCATTTGCTCCGCAATTTCATAGCCCATGGTTTTTTTACCATCAAGACGATACGGCTCCTTTAGAGTGGAGACATCAAACCTGCCGTATTTCTTCACTCCTTCGGCGGCGATCTTACCGCAGTCGGAAATCAGTCCGTCAACAAGCGTGACTTGCGCGCCAAGCGCGCGGCACTCGGCAACAAAAGGCGAAGGCACGTCTTTCGGCATAAAGACATGAGATTTCATTCCCGCCAGCGCCGCGTAAGCACTCATGGCCCCCGCCGCGTTTCCCGCGGATGGAACGGATACTTCTTCCACCCCGAGTTCAAACGCTCTTGATATGGCGACGCTCATACCCCGCGCTTTAAATGATGTGGTCGGATTTAAACTTTCATCTTTTATGAAAAGATGCTTAAATCCTAACTCACCACCGAGACGTTCCGCGTGAATAAGCGGTGTGAATCCTTCGCCTAATGATAAAATGTACTTTTCTGACCGGACCGGAAGCAGTTCCCGGTATCGCCATAAATCGGGACGGCGGTTTTTAAGAATTTTTGGATTGATTGATTTTCCGGCGGCTATCAGATCATACCTTGCCAGCAATGGTTTTTTGCAATCAGGGCATAGATTATAAATTTTATCCGCCGAATACTGTTTTCCGCAATACGCGCATTCCAGATGCGTTAAGAATGACATCTTTCTCCCCTATTTCATCAGACTCACATTTATGGATGAAGGATATTCAGATGAATGGTAAATCCGCTGCGCCGCTTTTTGAAAATCCTCTTCGACCGCCTGATAAATATTGACATACTTCTGCGGATTCCTGTCAACCAGAGGGAACCAGCTGCTCTGGATCTGTATCATTATTTTATGACCTTTTAAAAAAGTATGATTAATATCCGGTGTCTCCCATTTGATTTTTGTCACGGTATTCGGCTTCATCGGTTCGGGTTTTTCAAAACTATTCCTGTATCGCGAACGCATCACATCACCGCGCACCAGCATCTGAAAACCACCCATTTGGGCATTGCTGCCGCCGGGAGCCGTTTCTTTAAGCGTATCGGGGAACACATCGATCAGCTTGACAATCCAGTCGCAATCCGTGCCTGATGTGGAAACATATAGTTCCGGGAACAAAGGACCGGCGATCGTTATATTATCATCAAGAATATCGCTCTCATAAACCATCACATCCGGACGCGTGGAAACGAAGCGCTGATCTTCAACCATATAGGTTTTGGGCATTCCGTTGGTGATTTCCGCTGTAAACGGTACCGGCTTCGCGGGATCACTGATATACTCATCGTAACTGTTTTGCCCGGACTTTGCGGATTTTTCAAATGAGATTGCTCCCCCGGCGCGCAAATAAATATTTACCATTTCCGTGTTTTTGGGAGGCCATGAGTCATAGGAGCGCCATTGATTCGATCCGGTTTCGAAAACCTGAGCTTCCGGGAGAGTGATGTCTCCCTCGCCTTTCAGGTAATGTCTGAAAAAGGGTAACTCGATATTTTCTATATAATATTCACCGGTTTTGCTTCCGAAATCAATATTTCCGAGAAAGTCGCCATCGGACCGCACCCAGCCGCCGTGAAACCACGGTCCCATGACAAACACATTATTTGCATCCGGATTCTTTTTTTCGATTGTTTTATAGGTGTTCAGCGCTCCGAACAGATTTTCCGCGTCAAACCAGCCGCCCACCACCAGCACCGCCGGTTTCACCTCTTCAAAATGGTTGAGTGAACTACGCGCCTGCCAGAATGAATCATAATCGGGATGTTCCATGAAGTCATTCCAGAAGGGATGTTCATATTGAAAATATAGCTTCCTGGTATTCGC